>JASGCP010000146.1 GCA_030053995.1 Phycisphaerales bacterium | reverse complement strand
ATTTTATTTTATTTTATTTTATTTTATTTTATTTTATTTTATTTTATTTTATTTTTACTAAATATCTATAATTGAATATTAACGATATAAATGGCTCTGTAACAAAACAAAACGAGTCCGCAATTTTTAGTTTATAATTTTGGTATGCTCCTCCATAAGATTATAATTCAGCCAAAAATAGTTGTCGAAAAAAGTAAAGACGCGACATGCCACTCTCTACCTTTTTGACATTTTTATTTATCGGCTAAATTATAGTGTTTAATAGTTGCCCCCATAGCACAAATAAAGAAATAACCCACTTATTTCATTAGATATCCCTTTTTCACTCTTTAGCATTAAATCCTACTTCTCTTACACCTCAAAAAAAATGATTTAGCCCAGTATTTTAAAAAACCTTTTACACACTTTTTAGAACAGTATATCCGCTGAGAACGTTTTTCCTATATCCTCAACGGTAATCAAATATAAAATGTAACTAACTTACCCACTCATTTCATCATAGAGCCAATAAAACACATTGAGAAAACATCTATTTTCTACATGTATTTTTATTGACCGATAGTTCTATTGGTTTATACTGATAATATTATTATAGGTAATATTGGAAGGCAAATTAGAATTTACATTTGACCAAGTTTTTCCGCCATCTGAACTAACCATAAACAATCCCGATGCACCGACAATATAAAAATTGCCATTATTAAAACAACAGCCGTATATATTATAAGTTGTGTTCAGAGCAACTGGTTGCCATGTTTCCCCATAATCCTCTGTTCTAACCAATTCACCACTACCTGCCACAGCAATGCCCACAGCATTTGATAGCACAATACGGTTAACACCATTAGACGAAGATGCTACTTGCGAATATTTATTGTACCAAGTACACCCACCGTCATAACTTTTGAGTATAGAAAATCCATTTTTATTATTTGTTCCAACGATTAAATTATTGTCATCAATAATATACAGTGAGAAAAAAGGGGTATCAATAATATTGGTAATTTTATTATGCCAAGTAGCCCCCCCATCGTTTGTTTCGTAGATAAGTCCATAAGACTTATTTGCATCATAAAAGAATCCTACCTCATAACCATGTAAATCATTTACAAATTTTATATCTAGAATTGTAGATTGTGCATTAGCAAAAGGCGGGGCACCTGTAAATGTAGGAATCAAAGTATTGTTAGATAATTGCAGAATCGCAGTCTTCATTGTCCGCATAGAATCACCGCCAATAATACAATTTTCATTATTAATCCAAACACTATTTAAGGCAGTAAAATCTTCGCTTAATAAATCTGATGATACCCAAAATGTATTACCATTGTCTTTAGATGCAATGCAATAGCGATACCCACCAACCAATCCTGTTGGACTTACTTTTCCAACACCAACTATGTTAGCAGCACGAACACTTATCCCATTAATATTCCCCCTTCCATTATTATATTTAAATATCCTTTTAAAAGATAACAAAGAATTATCGGATATATAAACAGAAAAACTATCACATGTTAATAATAGTTTTTCATTAGTCATCGTTGTTTTTGAAGTGTTATTGATGGTTGTATTATTGTTTATCGTTGCAATATGGGAGCTTTTATTACATGACAATAATAAAATTACAAATGTTATAAAAACTATATAAATGTAGTAAATAGTAAACCGTCTATTTATTGATGTAAGTGTTTGCATGACTAAAAAATATATGAATAAATAATTTGCATTTTTAAAATATCAATATTGTTCATCTTATAAAGAAAGTGGAAACGAATCGGAATAGCTTAGTACAAAAAATGAGCATAGGAAAACATTTAAATTAGAATGCATTGATCATTTTTTTTGAACTGGGGTATTTTGAAGATTTTTATAAATAGCCAAATCAGCATTATGACCATCTAAATCGCCGGTAACCTGTCTAATTACCGCTCTTCGCTGATAGGCATCAGCATATCTACGATTTAATAAAATTGCCTTATTACAATCTTCAAGTGCTGCGGTATAGTTACCAATTTTACTTTCAGCATCAGCCCTACTAAGATAAACAACCGGATTAAAATTATTTAATGAAATTGCTTTAGTATAATCATTAATAGCGTCTAATAATTTTCCTAAATTAAATTTGATAATACCTCTTCTATAAATAGCATCAGCATTATTAGGATTGTACACCATAGATTTATCAAAGTCTTTTAAGGCACCATTTTGATCACCTATTTTAGCCTTCAAAACACCTCTATTAAAATAAGCATCTGCAAAGTTAGGTGATAGGTCTATTGCACGATTATAATCATTCATCGCACTGTAAAAACTGTCCATCTGAAACTCAACAAGTCCTCGATAATTATAAGGTATTGAATTATTAGTATCTAAATGTATTGTCGAACATAAATCTTTATATTCTTCATATTTTTTATCTTGCACTTTGTAAACCATTGCCCTTTGTAGATAAGCTTTGGTAAACTCATGATTGATAGCAATAGCATGTGAATAATCTTCAAGAGCTAAAGTATAGTTCGCTAAATTAAATTCAATATTTCCTCTTTCATAATAAGCGTTTGGATCATTGGGAGATAAAGCTATGAATTTAGTATAGTCATCTATTGCATTTTGTTGTTGGGTATGATTAGCTTCAGCAATTGCTTTTGCATGATACGCATCTTTAAAGCCATTATTAAGGTTGATACATCTTTGATAATCATCAATAGCAGAAGTATAATTACCCATTTTCACTTTCAAATTAGCGAGATTAAAGTAAATCAAATAATTTTTAGGGTCATAATTAATTGCCGAATTAAAGTTGGTAATGGCATCATCATATTTTTTCAATAGTACTTCATCTTGAGCAATATGGAAATAAGCGGGGGCGTAATCTTTTTTAACAGAAATAGCCTGTAAATAAATATTAATAGCATCCGCATATTGTTTTAAGCTATCTTTTATCATGCCATCTCTAAAGTATTGTTCGGCAGATTTTGTAGATTGGGCATTTAACTTGACAGCAATGAGCACTATAAATGTTAGTGCACATAATTTTAATAAACCATTCATGCATTTGATGCTTTACTTTTTTAAATAATTCATATTATATCATCAAAAAGTATTTGATAATACAGAGCAAAAAATTCCACGCCATACAATAGAAAGCAATCTTAGAAATTGTGACAAGCAGTAACCTAAATGTACATGCGATTGATAATCTATTTTATTTTGTTCTTCGTGCTGGAAAATAATTCCCATCTAGTGCACTTTTACTCACGCCTTGCGGTGACCCCAAATGACTCATTGCACAACGGAACCCCACTGTAGAAGCGTCCTGACTTTCATCCATAAATCTTCTTGTACCAGGGCTTAACCAATAAGGTAAGTCGGCCCAGCTACCGCCTTTAATTACTCTAGAGTGATCATTGACTAAGGTGGTTAATCCATATCCGTAAGACACCCCACTCGCATCATCACCATCATCATAGTTAACAGCATAAGCATGTTGGTAGTTTAATCGTGTTGTTAGTGTGCTATCCTGCTGTTCAACCATGTTTACATGTCCTATCGCATCTACACTAGACTGTCCCGATCCTGTTGTATCAATTGATTTAAAATCGTTACCCCGAAATGGTTGTAAATCACTCTCGCTAGCATCTAATTGTCGATACACATCAAAAACCCATTCACTTACATTACCGGACATATTATATAGCCCAAAAGCATTGGGAAAAAACGAGTTAATCGGAGCAGTAAATGCAGAATTATCATTTAGTCCTCCGGTGACACCCATATAATCACCAGTTCCCCTTTTAAAGTTTGCAAGAAAAGAACCTTGCCAATTTCCTTCTTTTGTTGCCCTTAGATTATCATAACCACTATTTTGCCATGAATAAACATTAGTATTAGCAATAACTTCTTCTCCACGAACCCGATCACCTTCAAGGCTTGGAAGCGGATTGTTAGAAATATTTGCTAACGCTGCATACTCCCATTCTGCTTCGGTAGGTAATCGATAATCAATATACAGCAGTCCGTCTTCAATGCCAACATGATCTTTCGGAACGCCGTGAGCATCTAAAAGTTGTATTGATGTTGATTTAGTAGGTATTCCTGAATATAGCCCCATTAAATAGGCTTTTGTATTGAAATTCTCCTGACCGCCACCATTAAGTTCTTGTTTTAATACATTCTTATTTTGAAAGCCATTTTGGATAAGTGTTTTTTGGTTTACTCTATCTGTTCGCCAAACACAAAAGTCATGAGCTTGTTTCCAACTAACGCCGACTACCGGGTAATAACTATAGGCAGGATGTCTAAAATAATATTCTACAAATGGTTCATTATAAGATAATTCACTACGCCAACAAAGCGTATCGGGGGTTGCTCTTTTAAGCACCCAGTCCATATCTAAACCTGCAAAAACATCATTAATCCAGTTTAGATACTCTCTGTAATTAAGATTGCTAATTTCGTATTGATCAATCAAAAATGAATTAACGGTTACGCGTTTAGGTACATTATTCCAATCGCCCATAATATCTTCTAAGGTTTGCCCCATTAAGAAGGTACCACCCTGTATAAAAACTAAACCGGGTGCTATTTTTTGATCAAGTGTGGGCTTGACATAAAAGCTACCTTCCGACTTATCATTATAATTCCATCCCGTAGTATTACTCTGCGGACGGTCTAAACTACCGACACCACTTTGTGATCCACAAGCAGATAGAAAGAGCATTACTAAACTTAGCGTAACAAAAGGCGTAAACCAATAGCGTGATGAGTTAAAAATGATCATAGACTACTAATTAAATTACTGTTTTATCAATAACACACATAACTAAAATATGAAGATAAGATATAATTGGGTAAATTTTACATTTTACGGCTTCTATCAATGAGGCCTTGTTCAATCAATTATTTTACACATAACAAGTTGATTTTAATTTATTTACGACAAAAAAACGCTTATAATTTACTTTTGTGAAAATGTTAAAAAAAACCTATATTTTTATAACGCTATGCTACAATGTGCACTCGTTGGTAAACTAATCGGCTCTATGACGAATTGAGTGAGTAAAAATGGTAGAAATGAATTTGTTTTTAAAACTACAATTTGATATTTTAAGGTCATTTTTCTTTCTTTTGTTTTGATACAAAAGAAAGAAACAAAGAAAAAATCAAGCC
>JASGCP010000145.1 GCA_030053995.1 Phycisphaerales bacterium | reverse complement strand
ATAAAATACCAAATTATCATTTTTAAAGTCATCAAACTTCTAATATTTTACCCACTATTTTCGTCATAGAGCCAACATTGTTAAGCCCACTCATTTCTTTAGAGGGTCATGCTCACTCTTGAGCGTTAATTTCTACTTCTCTGAGCACCTCAAAAAATGATTTAGCCCGAATTTTGGGTTAATAATCTTTGTACATACTTTTTTTTGAAATAATATACTTTTATTTGCAACAGCTCTTCTTTGGTAGTACTATTTTCTTTAAAATTTTCCATAATTTCTTTAACAGGCTCATAAATAGTATTTAATAAGTTATTAATAGGGGTATTGTTAGACGGGCTAGGTTGGTTATCATTTAATTGTTCGTTGAGTTCCATAATGAGCATTAAAAAATCTGATGGCAATTCAAATTTCTCATTCTCTACGAGCAATTCTTTTTCCTTTAAAATATAAGCAACGAGTTCGTCTTTATCGGATAGGGTTTTATATGCTTTATTAATATCGGTGGTTAACGATAGTGCATGCAACTGTTCGGTGCTATTGGCTTGTGTAAATCTATCGGGATGATTTGTTTTAGACAGCTCGTAATACTTCTTTTTCAACAATTCGGGTGACGGAAAGAATGTAGGCGTTAGGTCAAACAACTCAAAATAATACATAAAGATTATTAAAGCGAGTTGGTCCATAAGGATTCGAACCTTAACATACAGAACCAAAATCTGTAGTGCTACCATTACACCATGGACCAAAGATTACTGTAAAGTTAATATCATTTAGTTTACCTACCAAAAAAAGTACAAATGAGTTTTAAAATTAATTTTAATTGCGTTTTTAAATTTATTGCAGTGCATGAAAAGTTAAAAAAAATTACCGAGCTGTCCACCCACCGTCCATATTCCACGCCACACCGGTTATATTGTCGCCGGCAGTTGAACAAAAAAATAGCACCATATCGCCGATATGTTCCGGCTCTGTAAATTTTAGGGTTGGTTCTTTTTCTTCAAGAATCGATTGGGCAGCGATTTCAACCGATACCTTCTTTTCGGTTGCTATATTATGGATTTGTTTTTGAACTAATGGGGTATTGACCCAGCCTGGACAAATAGCGTTACAAGTTATGCCAGTCGTAGCGTTTTCTAGGGCAATTGTTTTTGTGAGTCCTACCAATCCGTGTTTGGCAGATACATAAGCCGACTTACCACCCGATCCGACCAATCCATGCGTACTAGCGATATTAATAATTCTACCCCATTGTTTTTTTTTCATAGCGGGTAAAAGTAATCTACTAGTATGAAAGCAAGCGGTCAAATTGAGGGCTATAATTTGGTTCCAAATATGGACGGGGAATTCTTCCGTTAAGGCTACATGTTGTATTCCGGCACTATTAACGAGTATATCAACTGCCCCTGCAAATTTTATTAAATCAATAATTTGTGCTTCTTGTGTAAGGTCAGCAGGGTGGAATTGTGCTTGTACACGAGCGTGTTCAAATTGTTCGGTAGCACTTGTAAACTCTGTTTCTCTACCGTTTACAACAATATGAGCACCTATTTTAGCTAAGGCAAGGGCAATTGATAGTCCGATACCACTGGTTCCTCCTGTTATCAAGCATTTCTTATCTTTTAAATGAGCAATATTCATAGTATTATTTCTTTTTAAAGGTACGGCGTTTTTTAGGTGGATTTTTAGTTAACTCTTCAATAATAGCAAGCGCTTCCTCTAAGGTTATTTTTTCTGGGTGCTCCTGCAGTTCTTTTGATAACTTATAGTTTTTAAGTCCTTTTTTAATATAAGGTCCATAAGGTCCTCGTAGAATAAATATTTTTTCCTTCTCAAAAGTCTTAATTGTTTGTTCACTTTTCATTTTTCGTTTCTCGTCAATCAGCGGAACAATTTCATCAAGTTCAACGGCGTAAGGATCCATCTCTTTTTTTAGACTATAAAATTTACTATCATGTTGTGCATAAGGACCAAATCTGCCTATATTAATTATGACATCTTTATCTTCATACAATCCTATAGTTCTTGGTAGATTGAATAATACTAAGGCGTCTCCTAAAGAAATGGTAGCAATATTTTGGTTAGGTTGCAAACTAGCATATTTAGGTTTTTCTGTTTTATCATCATTCGAGGAACTACCGAGTTGTACAATAGGCCCGTATTTACCCATACGGGCAATAACTTGCTTTTGGGTTTTAGGATCAATACCCAAAACTCTTTCACCGACATTTCGTTCGGCGTGTTCGGTGGTATAAGATATAGAATGATGAAATGGTTTATAAAAATCATCGATCATTTTAAACCACACTTTTTTACCTTCGGCAATTTCATCAAATTCATTTTCGATTTGAGCGGTAAAGCCGTAATCCAAAATATTTTTAAAATGTTCTATTAGAAAATTATTAACTACTTCGCCTAAGTCGGTAGGACATAGTTTTCCTCTTTCTACACCGGCATTTTCAACTTCTGTTGTTTTAGAAACAACTTGATCTTTTAAAGTATAGAGGATATAATTTCTTGCGGTGCCTTCTTTATCTCTTTTCTCTGCATATTTTCTTTTAACAATTGTAGAAATAGTTGGTGCATAAGTAGAGGGTCGTCCGATGCCCAGCTCTTCCATTTTTTTTACGAGTGAGGCTTCGGTATATCGTGCACTGGGCTTTGTAAATCGTTCGATGGCTTTCATATTTACGAGGTCTAATTGTTGTCCTACTGTTAATGGTGGGAGCAGGGCATTATCCTGATCAGCCTCTGTTGCATTATCATCATCGTCATCATCGTGCTCTTTATCTTCTTGAAATACTCTTAAAAATCCATCAAATCGAATAACTTCACCACTAGCTGTTAATTGTTCTTGATTGGTTGAGATCCCAATGGATACCACTGTTTTTTCTAATTGTGCATCACTCATTTGACTAGCCATCGTTCTTTTCCATATTAAATCATACAGTTTTTGGGTATCAGGGTTACCGGTGTTTTGATTAGCCATATTTGTTGGACGAATAGCCTCGTGTGCTTCTTGTGCACTTTCATTTTTGTTCTTATATTTTCTACTTTGACAGTAGGATGATCCGTATAAAGATGTAATTTGATTTTGAATACTCAACATAGCCGTTTCGCTTAAAGAAACGCTATCTGTTCGCATATAGGTAATATCACCATTCTCATAAAGTTTTTGTGCTAACAACATGGTTTTACTAACACCGTAACCTAATTTCCTACTAGCTTCTTGTTGCAAGGACGAAGTTGTAAATGGTGCCGCGGGGGTTCGTTTACCGGCTTTAACTTGAATATCTTTTACGGTGAATAGTGCATTTTTACATTGCTCTATAAAGTTTCGTGCGTCTGCATCGACATTTATTTTTTTTCCTTCCGCTTTAAAAGAAATCATTTTTTGTTGCATATCCTTCGATTTAAAAATAGCTTCTGTTTTAAAGAAAGAGCTTACTTTAAATTTGCGAATTTCCAATTCTTTTTCAACCAATAGGCGCACAGCAACACTCTGAACACGACCGGCACTTAATCCGCCTTGCATACCAATTTTTTTCCATAAAACAGGACTGAGTTCAAATCCTACTAAGCGGTCGAGCACCCGACGGGCTTGTTGGGAATTAACCAAATTCATGTCAATGATACGCGGATTTTTTATAGCATGTTTTATGGCGGGGGCCGTAATCTCATGAAAAACAATTCGTTTGGTTGTTTTTGAATCCAACGACAACACTTCAGCCAAATGCCACGAAATACTTTCACCTTCTCTATCCTCATCGGATGCCAACCATATTTCATCAAATTTTTCCGACATTTTTTGTAATTCAGCAACTACTTTTTTTTTGTCGTCTGGTACGATATATTTTGGCAAGTAATTATTTTCTAAATCAATGCCCATCTTATCTTTTGCTAAGTCGCGTATATGTCCAAAGCAACTTTTCACTTCAAAGTCTTTCCCTAATATTTTTTCTATCGTTTTTGCTTTGGATGGAGACTCAACAATTAATAAATTCTTAGCCATATTGATCGTTATTGTTTTAAATAATATGCAAGTTAATAAAAAAACTGTGTTCCTTCTGTATATGAAAAATAAGCGGATTGATTATCCACAACTTAATGATGTGGGTATCGGTCATTTTGTAACAAATTATTTCAGTCGATAGGTAACGGACACTGTCTTTCTAATCAGTAGGCTACCGGTGTTAATCATGATATTCTGACTACCATTAGTAGCCCCCTCTAAATTATTAGCTTGTAAATATTCAGGTGTTTGCAGATTGTCTGATAATATATTAAATGTTGCAATTTTACCGAGCCGAACACCTAAAACATCCGCTTGTTTTTTAGCATTATTTTTAGCATTCTGAATAGCCATATTTAAAGCCATTTCCTGATACCGTTGAGCACTATCATCTGGTATAGTCAATGAAATATCTGAAACTTGATCGGCACCATGATCGGTCAGGTAAGTGAGTAAGGTATCTATTTGTTCTATTTTTTTAACTTGCACGCAGGTAGTTTGTGCAACACGATAAGTGCTAAAAGTATAATTGTTATTTTTATCGTAACGATATTGAGGCTGTACTTGATAATTAATTGTTTTTATATCCTGATCATTAATACCTTCTTTTTTAAGGTATTGAATTAGTTTTAATTGGCGTTGAGCGACATCTACCCGAGCAACAGTAATAGATGGGGAGTCTTTTGACACCACAAAAGTAAACTGCCCAATCGTTGGTACGGTATTAACTATACCTATGCCTTGAAATGAAATCATTCTTGTTTCGGTGTGTCCAATTAAAGCTAATAAACTTAAAGAGATAAAAACTATATGTGTCCAGAATAAAAGCAATTTGTTTTTTTCTATTTTCATTCTGCGAAGGTACTATTAAATTTCAAATTTAATAGATGCTAACAATTAGGATGTATTGATATCCCTGTTAGTTTGTAAATTCTAGAGCCTCATAGTTTTGTTACGGCAACAGTACCTTTTTTAATACAATAAAATATATTTTACTTTTTTTAATAACTTTGCATGTTATATGAGTTGAAATTTTGTCATCCTCGTATATTACTATTATTATTGGGAATTATCACCTTCAATAAATTTACAAATCCTATCTCAAAATGAGCAATATAATTAGTCGTCCCTTAAAAAGTATTTTCGGGACTTGCTAAAGTTTACAAAAACA
>JASGCP010000144.1 GCA_030053995.1 Phycisphaerales bacterium | reverse complement strand
TTACTTTAAAATTTACATTTTACAGGCTTACGCCCCACAAAATAAACTTGACCCCATTTTTATCCATTCAATTCTTCATAGAGCCAAAATAATGATTGCACCAAAAAAATAATAGTACATTTGCACGATAAAATAGCCCTTATTAACAAAGAAATAAGAACAATTAATTTAAAAATAAGATTATCGTGCGTAGTTTTTCAAAACGATTTCCATACACTTTTATTACGATCGGTGCATCTTTTGGGTCGATTATTGAATGGTACGATTTTTTTATTTTTATTAGTTTAACGCCGATTATTGCGAGCACTTTTTTTAGTAAAAACAATGCTAATCCCTATTTAGCGATTTTATCGACCTTAGTTGTTTTCTCTGTTGGTTTTTTAGCTCGACCTTTAGGGGCATTTTTTTTAGGAAGCATTGGTGATCGACACGGGCGCAAAAATGCTTTTTTTGCAACCTTGTTGATTATGGGTGTGTCAACGGTATTAACTGGTTGCCTGCCCTCTTATAGCACAATTGGGATAGTTGCACCGATCTTATTGTTAGTGCTTAGAGTATTGCAAGGTTTTGCATTAGGTGGTGAATTTAGCAGTGCCTCGGTATTTATTGCCGAACATGTACCTGAAAGTAAAAAAGCAACCTATTTAGCCAGTTTGCAAATGTCGTCATCTTGTGGGCTCTTGCTATCCGTTGGTACAACCGCCTTATTAAAGTTCACTTTATCGGATCAACAATTTGGGAGCTGGGGCTGGCGTATGCCCTTTTTGCTATCATCTATTTTAATGCTCGTGGCATTTTTGATAAGACGCAAACTACAAGAAACACCGATGTTCTTGGATGTAAAAGAGAAAGGAATTGATGCTAAAAACCCTGTTAAAACAACCTTTTTTAAAAAAAAGAACCTAAAAAATCTGATTTTATTAATTTTGGGACTTGGCGTTTCGTTAGCGCTGATTTCGTGGACAGGGTCGATTTACGTCTTAATTTTTTTGCAAAACACCATGCATATCGGTTTACTGCAGTCTGATTCATTATTGCTTTTTGCCGAAATTTTCGCAATCCCATTTACATTTTTATTCGCCTATCTCTATGACAAATTTCCTTCAAAATGGTGGCTATTAATGCCCGTTTTATTATTTTGCATACTCTTGCAACCTGTTTTTTCAAATATTGTCAAAGTTATAGAAAAGGATCGAGCACAATTTACGCTCTCCCATCAAAATGATATGAGCAAGGATTGGGGATCATCAAATAATACGGCTAAAGAGCATAGTGACAGTAAAGTGGTTAGTCCACCAATCGCCTATCAACTAAGCCGTATTGCTTATTTACAAGTATTGGGATTATATTTTGTTCTTTGTTTTTTACTTGTTTGGATCAATTCTTTTGCCAATGTTTTCATAATGGTTTTTTTTGAAACAAATATCCGCAACACCGCCACTTCTATAGCTTATACAATAGGACCTTCAATTTTTGGGGGTACGCTACCGGCTATTATGTTGGCGTTAGGACATTACGCTGAACTAAAGAACAAAGCTGCCGTGCAGGTAGGATTACCAATCCTTTACAAACATCCTGAGTTGTACGGTTTATGGTATCCTGTTATTGCGTCCTTTATATCTTTTATAATTGGGGCAATCTATATGCAAAGAACAAAAAAATTAGCATAAAAGAAACAAATATGTAACTTGCCAAACTAAGTGGTGTATATTTTTGCGTGTATGGTGCTATGAACGCCGAGTTATTTACCTACGCTTAATAAAATTAATATGTTACATACAAAGATGCCGCTACCTATAATCTACTCATCTTAAAAAAATATGAAATCAATTTCGTTACAAAACGGCATTTTTATAACCTTGTTGTTTATCAGTCATGTACTTTATTCTTGTACAAGAAAGATTAATAACCCGTCTAACGCAAACGGAGGACAGTATAATAATATTATACAAGTAACCCAACCGACACCGCAGGCTCAAAATGTACCCGTACAACCTATTTTCGCTTGGCAACCTTATCCCGATGCGGTTAAATACGATATTTATTGGGGCACGAGCACTGATAACTTACAACTTAACACATATTCTGCTAATCTAATCGTTCCTGGTGATACTATTAGAAATAGCATACAATTTAATTACAGTACAATTTATTATTGGCAGGTAAAAGCAAAAGATGCTCATGGTGTTGTTCTTGCAAGTTCCGATATTAATAGTTTTAGCATTCGCGATGCAAGTAATATACCGAATCCCCTTAGTGCTTCGCCGGGTGTCGCTATCAACAATTTATTATATTTTATAAGTGGCTTATCGGTTAAGGGTGCCAACCCTAATACTTCATCTCTTTTTTTCAATACCAATACAGGAATTTGGGCGACCTTACAAACATCGATTAATTTTACACCGCTCGTCTATTTTGCTACTGCTTTAGTCAATGATAGTATTTTTGTAGCTGGAGGCAATACCAATGGCGTTTCGAGTGCTTTGTTTAAAGTGTATAATCCACACAATAATATGTGGACAGTTTTAAACAATGCTACTTTTATACCGCGTCAATCTTTTGTAGGTATTGCTATGGGTAATAAGTTATATTTTGTAGGTGGTAATTATCAGGATGGCATGGGAGGAAATACTGATACGAACGCCGTACAAATTTATAATAAGCATACTTCACTATGGAGCACGATTACGCCCGCACAAGGTTTTACTGCTCGTGAGGGTTTTGTTGGGTTTAATTATGGCGGTAAACTATATTTTATTGGTGGAAAAAATAAAAATGGTTTAGTAAATACCATAGAAGTATATGATACGCTAACGAATACTTGGTCCGTTGCCAACAATCAAAATTTCATTGCACGATATGGTTGCTCGGCAGATATAATTAATAATGACATCTATGTAGCCGGCGGTATAACGGAAGGCGACACAGTAAGTAATGTTTTTCAAAAATATGATGTCCTTAACCAAAAATGGTTTAACCTATCGAATAATCTCATGAAGTCGCGGGCGTATCTTTCAGCTAATATCGTTAACAATAATTTATATCTCATTGGTGGGCAAGACAATCAAGGTAATCCAATGAATGTTGTGCAGATTTATAATATTCAGAATGATCAATGGCAGTAGGGGGGACAATTATTTCTATGACGAAATGAGTGGGCTTAATTAGTGTTTAATGGTGCATCGTCAGCTAATTGCACTTTAAAACGATAATTTTTATTTTTCTTTATTGGCTTTAAAGATAATAATTTGGTATTCTATAATGTTTTTGCTTTTTTTCTTATATTTGCCGCTATTTGTCAAGACAATATTACTATAATGATAACAAAGCTTGGTGCACGAATAAGAGAACTAAGAACGAAAAAAAAAATGTTGCTACGGCAGCTTGCCTCTCAATTGGATGTGGACACTTCTATTATTAGCAAAGTAGAACGAGGCGACAGGCAATTAAAGAAAGAGCAAATCCCATTATTAGCCCAAATACTCAAAGCTGATGTAGAAGAATTGCAAACCCTTTGGCTTGCCGACCAATTGTATAATATGCTTCAAGGCGAACCCATGGCAGGCGAAGCATTGAAATTAGTTACCAAACAAATTAAGAAAACAAAATAATGAACCAAGCCCAACATAATACAATCGTCAATTTCATTTGGAGTATCGCGGATGATGTACTTCGTGATGTATATACAAGGGGTAAATACAGAGACATTATTTTACCCTTTACGGTGTTAAGGCGTTTAGATGCTATTCTGGAACCAACCAAAGAAGCCGTGTTGCAAATGCACCAAAAACTAAACACCATGAAGATAGATAACCAAGCCCCACAGCTTCGCAAAGTAAGTGGCTATGTGTTTTACAATACTTCAAAATACACATTTAAAAAACTACTCAATGAGCCGGGCAATATTCGCCAAAACTTAGAAACCTATTTAGATGGGTTTAGTAGTGATGTGCAAGATATTATTAGCAAGTTCAAATTGCGTAATCAATTAGAAACAATAGAAGAAGGCAATATCACTTTTCCATTGATAGAAAAGTTTTGTACCAGTACCATTAACCTAAGCCCCAAGCCAATTTTAGACAAAGACGGCAACATAGTAATGGAAGGCTTAACCAATTTGGGTATGGGCTATGTGTTTGAAGAATTGATAAGAAAATTCAATGAAGAAAACAACGAAGAAGCCGGAGAACACTTTACGCCAAGAGAGATTATTAAACTAATGACCCATTTAATTTTTGATCCTATCAAAGGTAAAATTAAAGATGGCACTTACCTTATTTACGACCCTGCTTGTGGTAGTGGTGGTATGCTTACCGAAGCAGAACATTTTGCGTTAGAAATAAATCCTAAAGCAACTTTTCATTTATATGGGCAAGAAGTAAACCCCGAAACATTCGCCATCTGCAAAGCAGATATGCTTATAAAGGAAGAAGACCCCAATAAAATAGCCTTCGGCTCTACATTAAGCAACGATGGTTTTTCAAACATGCAGTTTGATTTTATGTTGAGCAATCCACCTTATGGTAAAACTTGGAAAATAGACCAACCTGCCATAGTGGATAAAAAAGAAATCATTGACCCCCGCTTTACAATTGGCGTACCCAGAGTAAACGATGGGCAATTGCTTTTCCTGATAAATATGGTAAGCAAAATGAAAACAGATAGTGAACTGGGTAGCCGTTTTGCAACTATCCATAACGGTAGTGCTTTATTTACAGGCGATGCAGGGCAAGGCGAAAGCGACATACGCAAATACCTTTTTGAAAACGATTTGTTAGAAGCCATTATAGCCCTACCAAACGACTTGTTTTACAACACGGGCATACCTACTTATATTTTTATTCTTACCAATAAAAAAGAAAAGAAACGCAAAGGAAAGCTACAATTGATTAATGTAACAGCCGACCATTTCAATAGCAAAATGCGTAAGCCATTAGGTAAAAAAAGAGTACAGTTCGATGCTACCCACATTGATGCTATTACCAAACTTTTTTTAGATTTTGCACCAAATGAGTATAGCATTATTTTAGATAATATCGATTTTGGTTACCATCAAATAACGGTACATCAGCCCGAAAAAGACGAGAAAGGAGATATCGTGTTGGATAGTAAAGGCAAACCAAAAAGCGATGCTCAATTGCGGGATATCGAAAACATACCACTCAAAGATAGTATTGATGATTTCTTTAAAACCGAAGTTTTGC
>JASGCP010000143.1 GCA_030053995.1 Phycisphaerales bacterium | reverse complement strand
ATCAAATATAAAATGTAACTAACTTACCCACTCATTTCGTCATAGAGCCTAAAAATAAATCCGTGAGCCTTGTTTTGCAAGGTCATTCCTCTGAGGGCATTCCAACTATATGCTTAATGGTAATCAATATGAAATTGGGCTAAGTTACGCACCCTTTTCGTAATAAAAGCCCCAAAATAAATGTTTTGTTGTTTTGATTGTAGTGGATGACTATTTTTTATCTACCAACTTCATGGCAAAAACAAAATTGGTAATAACGCCTGGTAGCGTTGCCCAAAACCAATGCATTTCTTGTTCGTTAAAAAATACAAAATAAACAAACAGGGCTAACCAAATAATAAAATATATCCAATAACGAAAAGTAGATTGTGTTGCCGTTTGTTCCATAACTATTTTTTTATTCGTTCAAAGGTAAAAAAAAAATCATTTATTTAATGGTGTAATTTTATATTTTTTTATTGCTTTCTTGTAAAGTGTGGATAATGGTTTAATTTTCTATGGTCTTGTTAGATCCCTTCTTCAATGAGATCATGCAGATGAATGACCCCTAAATATTGTTTGTTTTCTGTAACCAATAAGTGATTGATGTGTAATGATTGCATTGTTTCTAAGGCTAATAAGGCTAGGCTTTCGGGTTCTATCGTATGCGGATTATTGGTTTGAATATCTTGTGCCAGTAGGGTATCTAAATGTGTTGTTTTTTCAAGCATACGCCTTAAATCGCCGTCAGTAATAATGCCCATTACTTCATTTTTATCATTAACGACTGCCGTAACACCTAAACGCTTTTGTGTAATTTCCATGATTACTTTTTTTAAAGAATCATGACCGCTGACTTTGGGTTGCCCGTTTTTATTGTATAGGTCTTTAACTTTTAAACATAGTCGTTTTCCTAAATTGCCACCAGGGTGGTATTTTGCAAAATCTTGCTTTTTAAAACCCTTAATGGTCATCAAGGTTACGGCTAATGCATCGCCCATCGCTAATTGAACGGTTGTACTGGTAGTGGGTGCTAAGTTATTAGGACATGCTTCTTTGTTTACTGTTGTATTGAGAACGATGGTTGATTGTTTGGCTAAATAACTATTCGTGTCGCCAACCATGCCAATAATGGTATTACCCATGGCGCGAATAAAAGGAACTAAAAATTTAATTTCAGGACTTTCACCACTTTTGCTGATAAGCATGACAATGTCCTTGTTTTGTACCATGCCTAAATCACCATGTATAGCGTCTGCTGCATGTAAAAAAAGTGCGGGTGTGCCCGTAGAGTTCAAGGTAGCTACTATTTTTTGAGCAATAATAGCACTTTTACCAATGCCTGAAATGATTAGTCGCCCTGGACTATGTAGCATACACTCGATAGCGGCAACAAAAGAGTGGTCTATAAAAGTACTTAATGCTTCTAATGCTTTTTGTTCGACAATAATCGTCTGCTTACCTATTGCTATAATTTCTTCTTGTGCTGTCATTAAGGTTATACAATAAATTATGGGTAATAATTCCCTGTGATTGAATATGCATCAAAACCAATATTTATCCTTCTTTAATTACGAATGGGAACTCAAAACAGTCCTTGCCAAATAAATTTTTCTCTTGTATGTAGGGACTTGTAGCAACATCGCCAATTTCATAGACGGGCGATAAACAGCAATCGTGCTCTTTAGCGAATGCTGTCCATTCGGCTTGCGTTTTTGCAATGAATATATCCTCTACTGCTTTTTTGGGTACTGAACGGATGAGGTCTTCATAACTATTTTTTTTCCAGTCAGGTTGACCGATGCCGTCACAAAAAACATGCCAAAATTTTAATTCTAAGGCTGCTAATACCATCCATTTTTTATCTTGACAACGATAAACATTGTAGTTTACAAGCATTCCGGTAAACATACCCCGCAGATTTTTTGTTAATCCGTCTGCTTCTATACCTCGTGCGAGTGCTATCGTAGGTGCGATTCCGGAAGCAATTGATAAATCAATATATTGTGCTTTATTGGTATTTTTTTTATTGAGCAAAGCGGTCAATACCGCAACGATCAACATATAACTGCCACCTGCTGTATCAGCAATCTGGCTATACGGTAAAATTGGTTTGCCGTTTTCATCTTTTAGGGTAGAAAGTACACCCGTAAGTGCTAAGTAATTTAGATCATGGCTTGCTTTGTCGTGCAAAGCACCGGTTTGCCCAAATCCACTAACCGATACATAGATAATATCAGGTTTGATTAACTTGACATCGTCAAAGCCAAGTCCAAATGATTTCATAGCACCAGGTCGTGCAGATTCTATTAAAACATCACTGTTTTTAATTTCTTCAATCAGCTGTATTTGCGCTTCTGTATTTTTAAAGTCTATTATTAAATTTTTTTTGAGGCTATTTACCGCTAAGTATGTTTTTGAGTTATCGGTAGCACCTGGCATTTGGTTACGAATAGGGTCTTTTTTATCTATTCGTTCTACTTTTAAAACATCGGCACCTAATTGTGCTAACATGTTGGTACCCAAGGGGGCGGGCAAATGGGTTGAAAAATCTAATACACGAATCCCTTTTAATACTTGCATAAAATTATAGATTAATTAATTTTTTTACCTTCTTGATACATTTTTTCGATTACTTGTTCATGCTGTTTCAGAATGACCTTTCTTCTCAAACTTAATTTAGGCGTAAGCTCCCCCTTTTCAGTAGTCCATTCACGAGGTAGCAAAGTGAAATTTCTGATTTTTTCATGCGGGTTGATAACTTTGTTGATTGCCTCAATATACTGGCTATAAATTTCTATAACTACCGGGTCTTTGATGAGTTGCTCATAATTGTCTGTTGTGAGTTTATTGTCGTGGTGTTCATTTAAGTGAGCAATTAAATTAGAGAAGGAAGGAACGATAAGTGTAACTACAAAATCTCTATTTTCGCCTAATATTATGGCTTGATTAAAAAGGGGATTTTCTAAGAGTTTCATTTCAATAGACACGGGTAATACAAATTTAGCACTTTTTGTTTTGAATGATTCAGCTTTTCGACCAATGATTTTTAAATAATCTTGTCCCTGATCATTTTTTATCCACTCGCCAATATCGCCTGTATGATACCATCCGTTCACAATTGCGGCATTTGTTTGCTCGGGCTTTTGGTAATAGCCTTTCATCAAGCTATCACTCTGAATGCAAATTTCGCCTTCTTCGTTTAGTTTAATTTGCACGCCTTGCATCGCCTGTCCTACGGTGCCAATTAGGTTCTCTTGTTTATAAACGCGGTTGGTAGAAATAACAATATTCTCTGTTGCCCCATAGCCTTCAACAGCGTATATGCCGGCACCATTAAATATGCGGATTAACTTTTCGGGTAATGCAGAACCACCTACTAACATACAATAAATGTTCCCGCCTAAAGCCTCGTGCATTTTTGACAGTACGAGCTTTCGGGCTATCCATAATTTTATAGCATACAAAGAAATTGGTTTGTATGAAAAGTCAAATTGTTCAGCTATCGACAAACTCCAAAAAAATAATTTCCTTTTAAGTCCTGTTAGCTCATCGCCCTTTGCTACAATCTTTGTGTAAATTTTTTCTAATAAACGAGGAACCGCCGCTATTACCTGTGGTTTTACTTCTTTGATGTTTTCAGCAATTTTTTCTAAGGATTCGGCATAATAAATTTGATAGCCATTGAACATGCAAATGTAGGTTAGCATTTTTTCAAAAACATGGTTCATGGGTAAAAAGCTCAGATAACGCATATCAGGATTGGGATATAACGGAATAAATGCTATGCCATTAAATACCGTCGATATAATATTTTTATGGTTTAAGATAACCCCCTTGCTGACCCCGATTGTGCCTGAAGTATAGATAATGGTAGCAATATGCTCATCGGTTATTTCTTTTTTTCGCTGGTTTAATTGTTTGATTGTTTCTTCATTTCTTTGTTGACGCAAGGTTGTTAAATTATGTTCATGCTTCAACCCGTCATCCATTGAATAAATAATTTGTAAACTGGGAATTTGTTTTTGGAGCTCTATTATCATTTTAAGGATTGGCTCGCTGTTGGCAAAAATTATTTTTACTTTTGTTTCATTGAGTATCTGAACAATCTCTGCCGGTATGGTAGTAGGGTATAAGGGTACTAAAATGCAACCGGTTTGTTGCACCGCTAAGTCAACAAGCACCCATTCAGGACAATTTGAAGATATAATGGCTATCTTGTCTGTTTTCTCAACATCGCCGTTCACAAATTGCAATTGGATGCTCGCAAGCAATCCCGTAGCAATTTCTTGTGATAGCGTATCTACCGTATTGGTATTGTAAGCAACCCATTTGTTGTCTCTCTTGATGCTCATTACTTTTGAAAACCCACCTTTATTTATTTGAGTGGCAACACAATCAAATAAGCGGTAGTTGTTTACTGTTACTGAATTACCAATCTGTGATGAACTCATAAACTTTAATTTACAAATGTTTTAGAACCGAGTATATGGATCGTACTATTTTTAAAAATTAATACAGGGACTGTTTAATTTTTGCAGCTCGAAGGTAGTATTTTTTTTAAAACATTGATTGCTAAATAGTGATTGACTGTAAGGAGTGATGAATCAAGACAAAAGAAAGATAAAATGATTTAGCCCACTTGTGCTATAGTTTATTTTGAGTTAAAAAAAAAAAAATACCTTTGCAGATGTCAGTCAAGTTTTTATACACCCTATAATACATTTAGTCAATGAATTTATCGTCTCGTCAATTCTTAGTTGTTGTTTTACTATCCGCTTTATTTTCTTGCAAAAAAATAAAAGAAAATGCAAATTCTACTTATCCTATTGATTTATTATCGCCGGCTAACAATGCCTCAAATCAACCTGTCCAACCGATCTTTGTTTGGAAAAATAATGTGCGTAGTGCTGTTACATTTACTGTTTATTATGGGACTTCCCTTGCTAATTTACAACCTGATCGGTATTTTATGTTTCAAACAGGGACTTCAGATACTATTCGAAATAGTGTACGATTTTCCTATAACACAAACTATTTTTGGAAGGTAATAGGATATAATAGCGATGGTGTAGCGGTTGATTCCTCAAGTGTTCAATCTTTTCTCGTTCGTCAACCAATTAAACTAAGTGTACCTAGAGCCAATCTTGCTGCTACCGCTGTTGGTAATAAAATATATTTTTGGCATTACTAAATTTTGTGTGAGAAGATTTTAAAGAAAAGATTTTGAGGA
>JASGCP010000142.1 GCA_030053995.1 Phycisphaerales bacterium | reverse complement strand
ACTTCGTTATCGAAAATGAATGGCATCGGATATATAGAAAGCGAGTGGTAGCGATAGGATATAACTTGTTTGCTTCTTTAAAATTTTAGTATCGCTACCACTCGCTTTCTTTGTGATATATTCGCCTCTGCCCATTTTCGATGGGCACTTTGTTCGCCTTGTTTTGCAAAGCCCTTCCTCTGAGGGCATTTTGCCTATATCCTCAACGGTAATCAAATGTGAAATGTAATTAACTTACCCACTCATTTCGTCATAGAGCCTTAATAATGGATAATCAATTCGCCATTTTCAACTTTCAATTTTCAATTTTCTGAATCACAGATTACACAGATTTTACCAATTGCATCCAGATTTATATAGAGGACAAATAAATTTAATAAAAAAGGTAGAGACATTGCATACAATGTCTCTACCTTTTTTGACAACTATTCTGTGACTGAATTACATTGTTTAATTATTGCACATCGAATAGAACAAATAAAAAACAACCCACCTATTTCGTTCGAGAGCTTTTTTCACACGCCAACATTAAATACTACTTCTCTTAGGCCTCAAAAAATGATTTAGCCGTTTTCTGTAGGATACTTGAACAAGATAGCGTTCTGCAAAGCTCTCTAATGTACATGTGGGAAATTAAAAATATTAGCCTGGTACTATATCACACTTTACTGAACAATCAGTAGATGAACCATCACATCGAGATACGCCCCAAGATGGGTTAAAACAAGCTGAACACCAATTCCGCATCCAACTACCATCATCATTTTTTTGCTGACAACAACAAGTACAACCAGAAGAGCAGGCTACTTTGTTGCCTCCTTGTATTTTTTTCATCTCTTCGTTCAATTGTCTCCTGCTAAGGAGTTCGCCTAAATTACCTAAATTTTTTTTCATATTAAATTGTTTTTATTGTATGAAGGTAGGTTATTTTTTGCATAAAAAAAGTTTTAAAATATTATATTAAAAAGCACTCATAAAAAAAATGCATGACGGTGTTATCCGTCCATCATTAATTATCAATGTTTAAATGATTAATTGGGTTTAGTTTATTAATGATTTTACTATTGTCCTATCGTGCTACCATGCACTTTCTTTGATATATTCGCCTCTGCCCATTTTCGATGGGCACTTTGTTCGCCTTGTTTTGCAAAGCCCTTCCTCTGAGGGCATTTTGGATACATGTTCAATGTTAATCAATATGAAATTGAGATAAGTTACCCCCCTTTTTCGTCATAGAATGAATTTATTGTTCGATGTAATCTAAGTTTTTTGAAAAAGTTTCAGGTATTAGGGATACACAAATAAAACTCAAAACACAAATACCAATCCCTAAATACAAAGCACTCTGTAATATGGTAAAATGTAACCATTTAATGCCTACAACTTGAAATAGGAAGTTTGTTAATACAAGTGATCCGCGTGCAAAATTAGGAATGCTGGTTGCAACAGTAGCACGAAGATTAGTACCGAATAATTCTGATGAAACAACTAAAAATATCGACCAGTAGCCACTTCCTATTCCTATTAATAAACAACATATATACATCTTTGTCGTACTGTTGTTGAAATTACTAAAATATAAAATGAGCACGAGTAGTTGTAAAAAAATGAAGCACACAATAGATTTTCGCCTACTTTTTAATCGTTGACTCAAGATGGCAACCGTTATTTCGCCTAATGCGGATCCAATAGCATACAGTACAAGTGCCAAGGTAGGGTCATAATTTATTGAATTGTTTGGAAACAGTAATTTTGCAAATTGTTCATTTGAAGTAATGAGTATGCCAATTGCAAACCAGGTGAACAAGCTGAGTCCCAGTAATAAAAGATATTTTTTCAATCGTTTCCATTTGTTGACAATAAACAGTAAATTTCCCTTTATAATCGTTGGTTGTTTGTGAATAGATTTAAATAGGGTACTTTCGTGCATAGAGGTTCTAATCAGGAGTAACATAAATCCCAATACACCACCAAGAGCATAGCCTGTACGCCAGTGGATATTAAGTTTATATGAAAGATAGGCACCAATTACGCCTAGTATTCCTACTGATGCCATAACGCCACCAGCTAATCCTCTTTTTTGTTGCGGTAATAATTCGCTTGCTAAAGTTACGCCTATGCCCACTTCACCTGCTAAACCAAAGCCGGTGATGCATCTTAGTATAGCATATTGTTCTACATTATGAACAAAGGCAGTTAAAAAACAAGTTATTGAGTATAAGGCTATAGAGAAATACAGTATTTTTAGTCGCCCTTTTTTGTCGCCCAGTATTCCCCAAAAAATACCGCCTAATAAAGCACCGCACATCTGATAGTTTAATATTTTAGTCGTGTTTTGGAATATATAGGGATGATCATTTAGGTTCATACCTAAATCTTTAAAGGATTGTAGCCGATATACTGAAAAGAGCATGATGTCAAAAACATCTATGAAATAGCCGAGTGAACAGATAATTATGACAGTAGAAAAAAGTTTTTCTGAATTTGTTTGTGAGATTCTATTAACTTCCATTTTTTAAAAAAATTATTAATGGCTGGACGCAACCAATAAATGCAACTTTCTAGGTTAAAAAATACAAATAATTCTATGATGCAAAGTTAATCTTTTTAACTGTTGTTTTATTCTTATAAGTCTTTTATAGTTGTATGGAAAATAGGTATAGAGCTATTGCTAGTAATCTTATACATACCACTACTAACAAAACAAGTAAAAAGTTAACCACTTCTTTTTTCGTTTGTAAGCCCACTCAAAAAGAGGATAAGTGCTATGAATAAAAGGCATGAGACAGATGGTTAAACAAAAAAGGGGCGTATTAAAAAAACTTACAAATCTCTATGGGCACTTTGTTCACCTTGTTTTGCAAAGCTCTTCCTCTGAGGGTATTTTGGATATATGCTCAATGGTAATCAATATGAAATTGAGATAAGTTAACCGCCCTTTTCGTCATAGAATGAATTTATTGTTCGATGTAATCTAAGTTTTTTGAA
Organism: Phycisphaerales bacterium; assembly: GCA_030053995.1. Taxonomy (GTDB): domain Bacteria; phylum Bacteroidota; class Bacteroidia; order Chitinophagales; family Chitinophagaceae; genus JASGCP01. Next base: position 2,300 of record JASGCP010000142.1, on the reverse strand, counting down.
AAAGTTTCAGGTATTAGGGATACACAAATAAAACTCAAAACACAAATACCAATCCCTAAATACAAAGCACTCTGTAATATGGTAAAATGTAACCATTTAATGCCTACAATTTGAAATAGGAAGTTTGTTAATAGAAATGATCCACGTGCAAAATTAGGAATGCTGGTTGTAACGGTAGCACGGATATTGGTACCGAATAATTCTGATGCAACAACTAAAACCATTGACCGATAGCCACTTCCTATTCCTATTAATAAACAACATATATACATGTTTGTTGTACTGCTGTTGAAATTACTAAAATATAAAATGAGCATGAGTAGTTGTAAAAAAATGAAGGATCCAATAGCTTTTCGCCTACTTTTTAATCGTTGACTCAAGACGGCAACCGAGATATCACCTAATGAGTATCCAATAGAGCAAAGTACAAGTGCTAAGGCAGGATCATAATTTATTGTATTGTTGGGAAATAGTAGTTTAGCAAATAGTTCGCTTGAAGTAACGAGTATGCCCGTTGCAAACCAGGTGAACAAGCCGAGACCCAGTAATAAAATATATTTTGTGAATCGTTCCCTGTTGTTGACAATAAACAGTAAATTCCCCTTTTTAATCATTGATTGATTGTGAACAGATTTAAATATGGTACTTTCGTGCAAGGATGTTCTAATCAGGAGTAACATAAATCCTAATATACCACCAAGAGCATAGCCCGAACGCCAGTGAATATTAAATTTATATGAAAGATAGGCACCAAGACCACCTAGTATTCCTATTGATACCATAATGCCACCAGCTAATCCTCTTTTTTGTCGTGGCACCAACTCGCTTATTAAAGTTATGCCTATACCCACTTCCCCCGCTAAACCAAAGCCGGTGATGCATCTTAGTATAGAATATTGTTCTATATTATGAACAAAGGCTGTTAAAAAACAAGCTGTTGAGTATAAGGCTATAGAGAAATAGAGCATTTTTAGTCGCCCTTTTTTGTCGCCCATTATTCCCCAAAAAATGCCACCTAATAAAGCACCACTCATTTGATAGTTTAATATCTTCGTTGTAATTTGGAGTATATAGGAATGATCATTTAAGTTCATACCTAAATCTTTAAAGGATTGTAGTCGATATACTGAAAAAAGCATGATGTCAAAAACATCTATGAAATAGCCGAGTGAACAGATAATTATGACAGTAGAAAAAAGTTTTTCTGAATTTGTTTTTACGATTTTATGAGCTTCCATTTTTCAAAAAGAATTTATTAATGCAACTACTAAATTAAAGTTTAACTATCGGTACAAGCGTAACATCCCATAAAAATATATATTCTATTGCTGTATTTATTCTTCCTCACAAGTAAAACATAAATATTCGCTTGCCACATTAATTTGTTTCAGATAGTATGTTTTTTTTTGATAAGTGTATTGCTGTTCTGGTGATAAATCCAATACTGTATGGATGTACATATCATCTAAAAAACCTTTACCTACGGTTTTAATTAATGCTTCTTTTTTTGCCCATAGTGTGAAAAAAGATAAAGGGGATTGGATGTAGGTTTGTTCTGTTTCCGAAAAAGTAATGGGCTTTAAGGTATTATAGTCAATTGAATGATCTAAGTACTCTATATCAATGCCTATTTTACTATTCCCTTTTTTATGGGCGAGTACCACCCAGTTACCGCTATGGCTAATATTGAAATCTATTTTGAATGGGGAAATTAGGTAATAAGGACGGTGATATTTATCGGTTTCTATTTTTACTTCTTGCCGAGACCATTGATAGTAGTCAGGCAAAAACTGGTATTTGAAAATTGCGGATTGATAAGCTCTAATTTTATCTGGGATTTGATAATAACTATGAATATGCTTTATGACTTCTGGGTGGAAGTTACTGTTATTTAAAAGGTTTGTTAATAATCCACGGTCGCTAAGGGCTTGTTTGAGTAGTGTATCGATAGAAACTAATTCAAGACAAAACATATTTTATGATATTTTATTGTTGAATCTATCTAATAATAGTTTCAGAAATCGTGGGGTATATTGTGCATGGTGAATAGGTTGTGGCATGTATTTAAGTTCAGATTAATTTGCTTCAAAAGTAATTAATAAAAATTATATCCTTATGCGTTGCCTGTACAATTTGAAAATAGAAGCTCATAGAGCTACAAACTAATCATCAAGATATTATTAAACAATTACCCGAGCTCGTGGCGGGGATATTGTCTCATGAGTAAGTATTTTTTTTGGGGGGAAATAAAATTGTACCTTTGCACGATTAAAAAAAGTCTATCCTTTTTAGTTTCCTTT
>JASGCP010000019.1 GCA_030053995.1 Phycisphaerales bacterium | reverse complement strand
TTTTTTACTTTAAAATTTACATTTTACAGGCTTACTCCCCACAAAATAAACTTGACCCAAGAAATACTTAACAGTATTGAACAAAAAAAATTAAACAAGTACAAATCTCAAGATCGACCCAAAGCCTTAATTCATTCTTGGTTAGCGTGGCAGGAAGCCCCTGGTGCACCAATGGGACTTGCCATTAAAAAGAAATATCTAACCAATCAAGACGAAACTTGTAACAAACTGATTGCTTGGTTAAAGGATACATTTTCACCAATGTAAAATATAAAATGGCTTGTAAACTATCAATTAATAATTAGGCAGAATTTTGTGCCCCTACGGCATAATTTTCGGTGTTGTAACTGTTTATTTTGTCATATAGCTACGGTATTATTTGGATGGTATTTTTAAAAGGTAACTACCTTTTTTAAAATAGGCACCATAATAATCCGTGTAATCCGTGATTCAGAAAAATTGAAAATTGAAAGTTGAAAACGGCGAATTGGCTGTCGCCTCTTTGTACTTTAACGGGGATTGGGGTAATAATGATTAATTCAAACAACTACCATAATAATCCGTGTCATTTGTGATTCAGATAAAAGAAATAATTTTTTTTATGTTTTATAATAATGCAATACTAAAATAACAAACAATACAATTAGGTTATTAAACAGTTAAAAAACGACCATTTTTCAAACGAGTCATTTCGTTAATAAAACTGTCCCACAAAAATAAATTCAAATTGAGTTCATACTTTTCGTTGAGCGTGTTAAGTTCTGATTGTATTTTTGTTTTATTTATTTTCTTTGCCAATTGTAACAAGTCAATCCTCATTAAAATCTCCTTGGTGAAAGTCCTTTTAGCGTCAGGAAAGGTTATTGACTTTAAAAACTGAACGGTTGGTTCTGCATTTAAAAGAATTAAAGCATAAACGGCAAATTCAATTTTATCGAAACCTATTAAGTAACAAGTGTCGTCAACCATTACGGGCTTATTATTTTGTGATAGAATAAGTGTGCAATGAAATTTTTTGTACAGTCCCGAAATAGCAACTTTAAAAGGCTTGAATGAATAATCCCCAATGCCAAAAATTGAAAACACTGGTTTGTTATTGTAGATACTTGATTTTCTTGCCTTAAAATTTTCTATGTGCTGTAACAAATATTGATAGGTTTTAGGATATTCATTTTTGATGTACGCGGTTTCCTGCCCAATTTTTTTTTGCGTAACAATTGTAAATTTGCGTGTTTCAGTGATGACAGTGTTTTTAAGATCCGAACTTTTAAGAATGCCGTAAACTAAACTTTCTTCTATTTCTACAGCTTCTTTTAGTCCGTTTACATAATGTCCATGCACTTTGTCTAATTCCATTACTATTGAACAGTCGTGTTTTAAACCTTGTCGCCACATAAAAGGGCATGTACCATCAATCTCTTGCGTATCAATATAGGTGTCAAGGTTTGAAACGAATTTGTTATTAATCCATCCGAATGTGCGTTGAGCATGCTGGTTGTTGTAAAAATCAAATTCGGTGCAGTCAATAGCAGGTTCTGCATTTAATTGACAATAGAATAGAGCGGCTTCTACGGAAACCTTAAATTCTTTTTTGCTGTCGATGCAATGTTTTTCAATACTTGAAATTTTATAATGATTTTTTTTTTGGTCGAAAACGATGTTTTTAATTACAGAATTTTTGACTAAAAACAGTACATGCCCTTTCATGTTCTGAAAGGTTTGAATCATGGTGATTGTAATAAATTCAGCAATATCAAAGTTACCTTTACCGGTCATGGCATCTAATCCGCTATGATTTTTGAAATTTGTTTTTTTAGGTAAATTGATTGAGTTTAAACTACCCAATTTTGCGTTCGTTACCCAAGGTGGATTCCCAATTATTAAAATATCATTTGTAGCATGTTGCTGTGCTATTGCTTTAAAATCAAAGCTAAAAACATTGGTATGAATTATTAATATTTCCGGTTTGTTCTCGATTGGGTTAGAAAGAAAAAAGTCTATAATGCTGAACTTAGTTTCCCAAATATATGGTTTGTAAATTTCAATTCCGAATACATATTTAATTGTTGGAAATGTGCGTAGCGAAGCAATAATGAAATTTCCTTTACCACATGTTGGCTCAATTAATACTTCAGGATAAATTCCTTTTAAGGTTAAGTGTATCGTTACTTTGTTTGCCAAATCTGTATTGGTCTGAAAGTCACCATACTCTACCCTGTTTGATTCTTCAACAATATGATCAGTAACGGAAAGGGAACCTTTAAGTCTTTCTAATTCTTCACCATCATTAAAAAAATTTATGATGCCAAAATGGCTATAGATTTTTTGATTTGCCTTTTCAAAAGATTCTATCTTTTTCAGATTTTTGTGTAAGAAATCTGAAACCTGAGGTTTAATATTTGCTTCAAATATTTTCATCGTAAAGGTTTGTTGTAGCTTACAATTGTGGTAATACCTTTGATTTCATCGGTAAGCATTACAATTCTTTGATATTGCAATCGCCATTGTAAAGCATTTGATATTGTTAGATAGCCTTGTTCGGGTAAAGTTTTCAATATCCTTCCGGCTAATTTTGATAAAGTTATTTCGTCCGCTGGAATATTTTTGTCTTGTAGATAAGCAATGATGTCGACTTCATTGGCTTTATCTCGAATCATTTCCCTTAAACGAAAGGTAGTTGTGTAGTCAGCCGTTCTTTCTTTTGCAACAAACGAGCAACTAACAAAATTTAATATTGCCGATTTCCTCTTAGGATCATCTGATTTGTCGTAAACGAATATGAGTAAATTGTAACCAAGTCCAAAAACTTTTTGTTTTGCATCTTTGAAAGGGCATGAAGATTGTGGTTGTTTTATTGAAGTTACTTTTATGTCCGTTAAAATATCTTCAGAAGGAAGGTCAATGCCACTTGCGGAAGAACCAATCATAACCTCATATTTGTCGCTTAATTGTTTTTGAAACTTTTGTTCAATAAATGTTCCAACTGCTTTGCCGTCGGTTACCCCAAAAAGTACTCGATGCTCTATTGTAGATTGTTCAACACAGAAAGATTGAGCTTCTTTTATTAATTTTTTAATTGTTAATTTTTTCTTCATGGTTGTTTTAATGGTTTGGCTAAGTTAATGTTTTAAAAGAAGTGCTGATATTAATTAATATTTTGTAAATAGCATACTATAATAAAAAAAATTGTTTATGAATTACAAGTATCTTCTAGTACTTGCCATTATTGCATTGAGTACGGGTCGATGCTCCAGAAGCTTAAATAATGTTACTCAAAATCCTATTAAACCCACAATCTATGCATTAGCTGAATCGGCTATATATAAATCGGAAGATACGGGAAATACTTGGGTATCAATTACCAATGGGCTATCATTATATTATAGAGGCGTTTTCTTTTTGAATAATGCTAAGGGATTTTTTATTACTGACTCCATGATGTTTGTTACACAAGACGGTGGTAACAATTGGACTGATATATCAACCAAATTTCCTATCGGTGTTAATTTTACATCTATAAATTTTATAAACAGTACGCTTGGTTTTGTTTTTTGTTATTATAATCCACCTATTTATCCCGAACCAGTGCCACGAATATTTAAAACGACTGACGGTGGTACAACATGGGTGGCAAGTGATGCAGGTACCAATCCCAAGGACGCTTTTAGACATAGTTTTTTTGTTAATTCAAATACGGGTTTTGTTGTGGGTGAAAAGACAGATAGAGGAGGATTCCCCGATGGTTCAGTTCTTTATAAGACAAATGATGGCGGTCAAAATTGGCAAGCTATGGAGAATGGAATTAAAGGTGGGGGACTAACTTCTGTATTTTTCAGCAATAGTCAAATAGGCTATACCCTTGGCGACAGTGCTTTTGTAACGACTGATCAAGGTCAAACATGGGTTGATCTATCTGTACAGCCTGCTGCCTACAGTAGTACGGGCTATGCCGTTTATTTTTTAAATAATCAAGTTGGATATATATGCGGGAGTGGTGGTCTTATTTTGTACACCGTCAATAACGGTTTGTCGTGGAGTTTGGATAATAAGGGCATTAACGGACATGCAGTTTATGATATAAAAGCATTAGATAGTAACCATGTCTTTGCTGCAACAAATACTAGCGTCTTACTATCTTCTGGTAGTCAGCAACAATGGCAGACCGTTTTTACAGGTACTATGATTCGTAACCTCTTTATTTTGAAGTAAACAAATAGAACGGTTCTATAACGAAATGAGTGTGCAATTGTCATGTTTCACAAGGTTATTTTTTATGGCTCTTGGTAAAATCTGTGTAATCCGTGATTCAGAAAGTTGAAAATGGCGAATTGGTTGACCATTAACCATTAATTAAGCCCACCCTTTTTGTCATAGAACTAGTTGTTTTTAGTAAAAAGTATTTAACTAATTGTTGCATTTGTTGAAATAATATAATAATTTTGCAAAAAAAATATCCATGAATAGATTTACTAAGTTTAACACCCTTGTCGGCTGGTGTGTTTTTGCTGTTGTGGCTTTTGTTTATTTAAAAACAGCAGAAGCAGGCATTAGTTTCTGGGATTGTGGCGAATTTGTTAGTTGCAGTTATAAATTACAAGTTACACACCCGCCCGGTGCCCCTTTATTTTTGTTGTTAGGTCGCATTTTTATCCTCATGGGTGGTGTGTTGAATAGTATATTTCATTTTAAGGCTTATAATGTTGCTTTCGCTGTAAACTGCATGAGTGCCCTTAGTGGTGCTTTTGCTGCTATGTTTTTATTTTGGGTTATATCATTTTTTGCGAGCAGACTGCTCAATAAAGAAGAAGCTAAATTAGATAACACCGATTTACTCATTGTGTTTGGTGCCGGTGTTATAGGATCACTTGCTTTTTCTTTTGGCGATACAATATGGTTTAGTACCGTTGAAGGCATTGTTTGGTCTGTTTCTCATTTCTTTTCTATGTTGATTTTATGGATCACTTTGAAATGGATGAGGCGTGCTCATGAACCTAATGCCGACCGATGGCTTGTTTTGGTTTTTTTAATTATTGGACTTTCAACCGCTGTGCATTTGTATAGCTTGCTTATGTTGCCTTTGGTAATTATGTTGTATTACTTTGTTCGTTGGAGGTCGTTTAACTATGCACTGTTAAGAAAATATTTTTTAAGAATTGTACTTATAGGTGGTGCTTTGGCATTTATATTAACGCTTGTTTTAGAACAAAGTGCCGTTAATGAAGATAGAGGAATTGGTTTTGATGCTGTTTATAGTAGTCTTGTTTTTTTTGGCGTTGTTGTGGCTATCGGTTTGTTGTATTGGATTGAAAGAAAAAAAACAAAAAAAGAATTTTACGCGGGTTTTTATATTTTCTTTTTAATAGCTTCTGCTTTTACCGGTACGGTGTTGGTGATACTTATGCGATACTTAGTAGGATTTGGCGGTTATGTTGATATTCTGTTTGTGAATGATTTACAATTGCCTTTTTTCTCTGGTTTTATTAGTTTTTTTGTCGTGTTAATTTTGGTGTTTATTTGGGCTATTCGTTATGCTATTAAAAAGAACTATTATCATTTTTATTTGGTTCTATGTAGTACCGTAGCACTCTTGTTACCGTTTTTAATTTGTTACTCGGTAATTTTAATTCGTGCCAATGCACAGCCCTCAATTAACATGGCTAAAGCCGATAACCCCGTTGCACTGGTAAGTTATTTAAGTCGTGAGCAGTATGGTGAAGTGCCTCATATTTATGGACAGACTTTTGCTGCTTCCCCTGCTGATTATGAAGAAGGTTCTAATAGATGGGAAAAGGGTGATCATAACTATTTTGTTTCTGGTCAATCAGGGCACTATGTTTATAGACCTGAAGATAAACTCGTTTTTTCAAGAATTTGGGACGCCAGTAATGATCAAGGCCACGGCGATTATTACGCTTATTTCTTAGGTTACGGTAAAGACCGCGATGGTAAATATATCAATCCTGAAGATAATAGCCCCGCTAATCCTACGCAGTCTGATAATTTTAGGTTTTTTGCGGGTTACCAAACATACTTTATGTATCTACGGTATTTGTTGTGGAATTATAGCGGACGAGAAGATGATATTGAGGGGCTATTTGTTGGTAGCGGTAGAGACGGTAACTGGATTTCAGGCATTCCACCAATTGATAATATTTTCTTAGGTAATCAAGAGTTTCTACCAGATAGTCTGAAAAAAGATAAGGCTCATACAACACTTTTTCTTTTACCTTTTATTTTGGGTATCCTTGGCTTTGTGTTTCATTTTAAAAAGAAGCCCGAAGACGCTTGGCTTATTTTGATATTCTTCTTTTTTATGGGTATGGCGGAGTGTCTGTATAATAACACGCCCGGTTACCAACCGCGTGAACGAGATTATACTTACGAAACATCTTTTGCCGCCTTTGCCGTTTGGATAGGATTGGGTATTTTTGCCGTTCGTAACTGGTTTCAAAAATCAAACTATTCATTTTTAACAACGATAGCAACGGTTCTGCTTTGCTTTCTATTAGTTCCTGGAAGAATTATTAGTCAAGAATGGGCATCACATGATCGTAGTCAAAAATGGCTACCCGGTGATATAGCAAAGGATTATCTCAACTCCTGCCCACCTAATGCTATCTTGTTTACTTTTGGCGATAATGATACTTATCCCCTGTGGTATGAACAAGAAGTTGAAAATGTAAGACCAGATATTCGCATTATTAACTATAGCTTGTTGGGGGTAGATTGGTATATTAATCAGCTACGACATAAAGTAAATGCTAGTGATCTTATCCCGATGGCTTTTACACAAGAGCAAATACAAGGAAGCACCCGAGATTATGTGGTTTATCAGCAAAGCCCTAAATATCAGCAAAATCAATACTATAATTTGTATGATGTCCTGCATAATTATGTTGGTAGTAATGATGAGTCAACACAAAGAAATAATAACGGGGAACATTTAAGCACCTACCCTGTGAAAAAATTCTTTATTCCCGTGGATAGAGATATTGCCATTGCTCATGCTTCGGCGAACCCAGATGATAGTATTCAAAATCAAGTATCGTTTGAATGTGGTAAACCCTATTTGCTGAAAAATGATTTGACACTTTTGAGTATCATCGCTGCCAATAATTGGAAACGACCTATTTGCTTTTCTTCACCGCTTGACGGATTTGGACTTGATCCTTATATGCGACAAAATGGCTTAACTTGGCAATTAGTGCCCGTTTTAAATAATTCAATCAATACTAATTTTATGTACGATCAATTGATGAATAATTTTAGGTTTGGCAATGCTAATACACCCGGCGTATATTTTGATGAAACAAATAGAGGTATGCTCAATACCCTCAGAAGTACTTATGCTACCTTAGCAAAAGATTTAGTCGCTAAAGGGCGTTTAACGGAAGCTAAAGCTGTTTTAGAAAAAGCAGACAAGGGAATTTTAGAAGTAAATATGCCTTACGGTATGACGAGCCGCGGCAATATTCATGACAGAATATCTTTGATGTTCTTGCAATCTTGTTATCTGGCCGGTGATACTATGCTTATTGCAAAAGTTTCTAAAAGTGTTAGAAAGGATCTAGAACAACAGCGTAACTATTATAACAGCTTGGGTGAGCAAAGAGCTGAAATGATGGCAAACGATAGGCAAACTGTTGAAAGTCTATTGCAAGTGTTGAATGAACTGGCAAAAAAGTAATCGATCCGCCGGATATTTTTTGGGTAATTGTTATGTGCATAAGGTAATTTGTTGAATGGTCTTTTAAATATTTATTGTTTTTATCGTTTATTTATTTAACTTCGCCAAATAAAATATTATTTAATAAATAAAAAATATAGTCTCTTATGAAAAAAATCTTTGCTTTGGTTCTGTTTTTATCAACAGCACAATTTTTATTTGCTCAAGCTATTGCTACGGTAAGTTCTGAAAAATTAACAAAGGAATTTGTGGACATTAAAAAAGTTGATTCTTTAACCGCTTTGGAAAGAAATAAATATGTTCCTAATTTTACTGAACTTGTTGGTAAATACCAAGCACAATTCAGAATTGTTGATAGTTTAAAAAAATTGCCAACAGTTAACTTTAAATTTTATCAATTTAATGTTGATAGCTTATCTAATTTACAAGTGTATGTTCAAGAATATCAACAAGCAGTTAATAATAAGTTAGAACAATACCGAGCTACAGAAGCTAAACCTTATACCGAAAAAATAGTGAAAGCTATTAAAGAAGTAGCTAATAAAAAGAAAATTGACTTTGTATTTGACGTAGCTTCATTGCCCGCTTTATATGCAGCCCCAACAACTGATATTACTAATGAAGTAGTAGCAGAACTAAAAAAAACAAAGTAGAAGGGGTATAATATTTTTTAACGAAGAATTAGGAGAAAGAGATACGATTTTAATTGTATCTCTTTTTTTATACTACCAAAAGCTATTGCATTTGATCATATTTGGCTACTCTATGACGAAAAGGCTGGTAACTTAGCTCACTTTCATATTGATTACCGTTGAGTATATAGGCAAAATGCCCTCAGAGGAAGGGCGTTGCAAAACAAGGTGAACGAAGTGCCCACTGAAAAATTGTAAAAGCGAATATATCAAAGAAAGCGATGGGTAGCGATAGAATAGTAATCAGAATATTGGTAAACCTCACCCAATTAATCATTAAACATTGATTATTAACCATTAATCTCGCAGGCTTGATTTTTTTTCTTTGTTTCTTTCTTGTATCAAAACAAAAGAAAGAAAAATGACCCATAAAATATCAAATTGTAGTTTTAAAAACCAATTCATTTTTACCATTTTTACCCACTCATTTCGTTATAGAGCCAAAAGAAAAAAAACCTTAAAAAAAATAAAAATTGTCGTTTTAAGGTGCAATTAGTTGACCATTAAGCATTAATTAAGCCCCCCCATTTTCGTCATAGAGCCATAAATATTTAGTAACTTCGTTTTTTTAATCATGATATTCTGTAATAAATTGTTGGCACGGTTAATAAATCTTCTGCAATACGGTACCTCGGCATTCCTATTTATTTTACTTTCTATTGCTATTACAAATGTACAGGCACAGGTTAATGTCCACCGACCTATTAGCTTAGATTCCTTTACTTTTTACAATAGAATTTACCAAAAAAATCATTTTGAAGATGTCGACACTATTTTTTTTGTTCAAATATCTAGCTTTGCTAATCGCGAAGATGCCTATAAAATAAGAAGTGTTGTATTAGAACAAATGCCTGAAATTTCATGCGAAGTTATTTATCAGCCGCCTAATTTTAAACTTCGTATTACGGGGTTTAATTCATCAGCAGAAGCCAATATTTGCAAGTATAAATTAACCCCTTATATCAAGCATCAAGGTATTTATATTGTCAAGCAGTTAACGAACACATCTTTTCATTATTAACAAATGGATACTACAAATTTATCGCTTAAAATAAGAACATTAGCAAAGCAATACCTTCAAGAATTTATTGCTGTTCGTCGTCATATTCACCAACATCCTGAACTTAGTTACCAAGAGTTTCAAACTTCAAATTATATCAAACAACAGTTACAGGAATTAGGAATACCTTTTCAAGTACTGGCAAAAACGGGTGTTGTTGGTCTCATTCAGGGTAAAGACCCCCATAAAAGAACCGTGGCTTTGCGTGCTGATATGGACGCACTACCAATTATAGAAGAGAATCAAGTCCCTTATTGCTCAAAGAATAAAGGGGTTATGCACGCTTGCGGTCATGATGTGCATACTGCCTGTTTGCTTGGTGCTGCCAAAATTTTGCAAACATTAAAAGAAGAATGGTACGGCACTATTAAATTAATTTTTCAATTAGGAGAAGAAAAAAATCCGGGTGGAGCAAGTTTGATGATACAAGAGGGTGTGTTAGAAAATCCAACGCCATCGTGTATATTTGGACTTCATGTGCATACCGATTTAGAAGTGGGTAAAATTAGTATGGTTGCCGGCCCATGTATGGCTAGTGCTGATGAAATATATGTAACTGTAAAAGGACAAGGTGGGTCTATTGGGTTGAGGCACCAATTAGTTGATACCCCGCTTATAACTTCTCAAATCATTCTTAGCTTACAACAAATTATATCGAGAAGACGCCCTACTTTTTCACCGTCTGTATTATCGATATCCTCAATAACCGGTGGCGATTCTTTTGATACCATACCATCATCCATGTCATTAAAAGGAACCTTTAGAGCCTTGGATAATGATTGGCGATTAAAAGCTCATGATTTAATCAAACAAACAGTTACAGGTGTTGCACACGCATTAGGCGGGGAAGTTGATTTATCAATCGATAAAGGTTACCCCGTATTAGTTAATAACCCACAATTATACGAACACAGTAAACAACAAGCAATTGATTTTTTAGGTAAAGAGCAAGTATTGGAAACAGAAATAAGATTAGGAGCAGAAGATTTTAGTTATTACGCCCAAAAAATACCAGCTTGTTTTTATAGATTAGGCGTTCGTTCATCTAATAAAAAATCTATTCCACCTGTTCATACCGCTTTGTTTGATATTGATGAGCAAGCGATTGAAACAGGCATGGCTATGATGAGTTTATTTGGTGCTATAGGGGACTTCAAGAAAAATAGTTAAATCCATGAATCAACAAGAATCCATTAAAGAAATTCGTGCTTTAGTAAAAGATTATTTGCCCGATTACTTAACCATGCACAAGCATTTAAGTCAACAAGCAAGTACAAAAGAAAGTCGTGCTTTATTTATTTCTGATACCTTAAAAAAATATGGTATTTCTTGTACCACAATACATGATAATATTATTGTTGCCCGCCTAGAAGGAAATAATCCTTCAAAACAAATCATTGGTTTGTATGCAGGTATCAATAACTTGTTTGCTTGTAAAGAAAATATTGGTGCTGATGATAATAGTCGGCTTGATGATGTATTGGATTTTACGCCTACCACCTGTTTACTCGGTGTGTTGCGTATCCTTAAAAAACTTAATAATAATTGGGATGGTACCGTGCAAGCTATTTTTCAACTAACTAATCAATTATCAGCAGAAGAGGCAAAAAAAGTTGTTGAAACAGTTGTTGGGGCAAATCAAAAAACAATGCAATTTTTCGGATTCCAAACGCACCCTTCTGTTCCATTAGGAAAAATAGGTGTCAGTGAGCGTAGGGTTATGGCTTCCGTTGATAATTTTACGATTACCGTAAAAAGTACTGGCGGACATGCAGCCGCTCCTGATAAAACAATTGATTCAGTATTGGTGGCTTCAAATATTGTCGTAGCCTTACAACAAATTATTGCACGCAATAAAAATCCATTTGACCCGGCAATATTATCTATCGGTTCGATCAAGGGGGGAAATACAACCAATGTTATCCCTAACGAAGTGTGCATTTTAGGAACGCTGCGTTGCTTTAATGAAGGATGGCGTGAACAGGCTAAAGGTTTAATAAGAAAAACAGCACTTGACATGGGAACGGCTCTGGGTGCTCAAATGACTATCGATTACGAAATTGGACCACCTGCACTAATTAATGCTCAACCAGTTGTTAATCAACTTAAAAATATTGCTGTTGCTGTTGTTGGCGACAAAAATATTATAGATACTGACCCCTTGTTTATTGGTAATGATTGTGCCTATTATCTACAACAAAGCGTTGGCGGTTTTTACTGGATTGGATCACAAAGCACAAAACAAGTAAACAGTCTGCATAGCACGCAATTAGATGCCGATAGCCCCGAAACCGTATTTGACATTGCTACTATGTTTATGGCTTTACTGGTAACCCAAAAAGCGTAACAGCAATAGTGAAATAGTTATCACCACTTATTTTTTGCGAAGCCATAGTTAATAGCATACGACTACAAAATCAAACAAATACACTACGATAAAAGCGATTTAATTACTGTTGCAATATCTTTGCTATCTGCTTTTCCGGCGAGTTGTTTGCTTGCAACCCCCATGACTTTACCAAAGTCACTAGCTTGTGTAACGCCCAAGTCTTGAATAATTTTTTGAACGACGGGCTTTATTTCTTCAGCAGACAATTGTTTAGGAAGAAATTTTTCAATGGTTGTTATTTCCTCTTTTTCTTTTTGAGCTAGGTCTGCTCTATTTTGTTGCTCATATATTTGCAATGACTCTTTTCTTTGCTTTAATAATTTTTGAAGCAATTTATTTTCAATCTCCGCTGTTAAGGGGGTTGGTGCATTCGGCTCCGTTTTAGCTTTAATGATTTCGGCTTTAATTGCCCGTAAACCACGCATTAACGCTTCATCCTTACTTTTCATGGCTTCTTTGAGCTCTTCCATTATTTTTTGTTCTAAACCCATAAATTTTTGATATTGATAAGTTGATTAAATAGGTTGTAACCGTGTATTTAGGATTGTTTTTTGCTTTTTATTTTTTGCAGAAAAGATTGAGCAAAAGATTTTATATCATTGGCTAATTCTTTTTGTTGCGTAGCTTTTTCAAAACTATCTGCCATGCTCATAAAAGTCTGAAAATAAAAGTCTTCCATTTCATTGATCATCATACCTTTCGTCCACATATCCATACGCATAGCTGTTTTTTCTTGCCCATCCCAAAATGAAAGATTCATCGCTTTAGCTTGCTGCGGATTGGATATTGTGCTATTTTCAGCTTTCCACTCTATACCAACTGGTAGCTTTTGGTCATCAAGCGTTACAGAAATTATAATATCGGATTTCATTTTTTAAGCGAAGTTACAAGTTTTTAATTTTCTTTCCTAAAAATTAAAGAGTTTATCGGATTATAGGAACAAGTATTTTTATCCCAATAGCAAAAAAACATAAAGGAAAGGTTAAGTCATTTTTTTGAAGTGTTAAGAGGCTTTAGGGTTGAAAACATTGGGTCTATGACGAAAAGAGTGGGTAACTTAGCTCACTTTCATATTGATTACCATTGAGCGTATAAGAAAGAAAAATGACCTTATAAAATATCAAATTGTAGTTTTAAAAACTAATTCATTTCTACCCACTCAATTCGTCATAGAGCCAAAACATTGTTGTTTTTGTATGGTAGTTTTTCTTCTCTCTGAATTACGGATTACACGGTTGATATAGATTACACAGGTATTTTGAAGATTAAATGACGGGCGTTAAATTTATCAATGTAGATACTTTATTTAACTTACCTTTGTAGCGTTTGTTTGTTGTCTTTTAGTGTAAACTAATTTGTAATACTTCTTTTTGTACTTTTTGAAGAAAGGAATTTATGGTAAACAAGAAAGTTTTTGTTGCGATAATGGCGGGTGGGATTGGAAGCCGTTTTTGGCCAAAAAGTAGAGTGTGTATGCCTAAACAGTTTCTTGATATTTTGGGAGTAGGTAAAACATTACTGCAAATGACTTACGACCGTTTTACTGCCATAGTCCCAAAAGAAAATATTTTTATTATCAGCGTTCAAGAATACAAATCTAAGATTAAAGAACAGTTACCCGATGTGTTAGAAACGAATATTGTTTTAGAACCTTACAGAAGAAATACGGCTCCGTGTGTTGCTTATATCTCGTTTAAAATAAATCAGATAGACCCTGATGCTACGTTGCTCATTACACCCAGTGATCACTTATTAGTAGAACAAGAAAAATTTGAACAACTGTGTGCCAAAGCATTTGATTTTGTCAATTATATCGATGGGATGGTTACGCTGGGCATTCAACCAACCGATCCCACTACAGGTTATGGTTATATTCAATACGAACGCATGCCCGTAGCACAAGATATTTATAAGGTTAAAACATTTACAGAAAAGCCTAATACAGAATTAGCTAAAACATTTATTTCAAGCGGTGATTTTCTATGGAACGCCGGTATTTTTATTTGGCGTGCTAAGACCATTCTGAATGCTTTTGAAGAACATCAGCCCGAAATTTATGAATATTTTGAAAATATAAAAGAAATGCTTAATACACCGAAAGAAGCGGAATTTATAGAAACTACCTATTCGCTTTGTCCAACCATATCTATTGACTACGCTATTATGGAAAAAGCAACCAATGTGTATATAATTCCTTGTGCACTCGGATGGAGTGACTTAGGTGTATGGAATAGTATCTATGAAAATAGTAAACAAGATACAGCCGGTAATGTAGTATTATCAGATTATCATAAAACAATCAATTGCAAAAATAACCTTATATCTTTGCCGAATAATAAATTAATAGTCGTTGAAGGTTTAGAGAATATGATTGTTATAGACACGCCAGATGTGTTATTAATATGCAATCGAAATAAAGAACAAGAAGTAAAGACCTATGTTCAGGATATAAAAAAAATTAATAGTGGTAAATTTTTATAGTAACATGACTAATCAATGCATAAGTCGCTTATGAATAAACTATTTGTGGCTATATTATTGAGCAATTTTATTGTTTGTACTACTTATGCTAATGCCCAAACTACCACCATCGGCTATAGCTATCACCCTTTAAATATTATTGAATATTTTACTTCGCAAGGCTGCTCCTCTTGCCCCCCGGCTGATAAAGTACTTGCTAATATCTGTGCACAAGACAAAACAACATTTTTATTATCCTACCATGTAACATATTGGAATTATCTTGGGTGGACAGACCCTTTTTCTTTACCGAATTGTAACGAAAGACAACTTACCTATGTGAACAAATTTTCTTTAGAATCAGCCTATACACCACAAGTGGTTATTAATGGTGAAGCACAACAAGTGGGCAATAATCAAACAGCTATCGAAGATATATTAGATGATGAAAATACTGATTTTAGACCACTTATTAAGGATGTAGATATACAAATAGATCGTAACAAAAATACCGTAGTATTTAGCCCTATACTCGTGCCCAAAACTATTTCTAATGCTTGGATTATATCTTACTTCATTATCGATAAAATAGATACAACACTTGTTTCATCAGGCGAAAATGCCAGTAAAAAATTAATTGAAATGAATGTTATTAGAAATTTTGGTATTGATAGTTCTGAAAATTTTAATGCTTACCAATTGGATTTTTTTGAAAATAATACCAATAATACTTATTATGCTCTATTAATACAAGATAAAAATACATTGCATATATTAGATGCGTGGGTAGGAGTACCTAGAATGTAAGTCTGAGTTGCCATACAAAAAGCCATTGCACCTACACATAAAAAGCATAACCGACAATTGATTGTATTCTATTTTTTTACCTCTAAAAATGTGGCTCTATGACGAAGTCCGTGTGTAAAATGTTAGAAGTTTGTTGGCTTTTAAAATGACAATTTGGCTAAATCATTAAAAAAAGATTTAGCCGATAATTTGGTATTTTATAATGTCATTTTTCTTTTTTTTATTTTGATACAAAAGAAGGAAACAAAGAAAAAATCAAACCTGCGGGATTAATGGTTAAATGGTAATCGATATGAAATTGGGCTAAGCTACCCTACCCTTTTTGTCATAGAACATTTTTTTATGGTAACCATATACAATTAAGGACTAAATTTTGTTGAAATTTATAGTTGTTTAGTGTGTTCCTCTATAATTTTAATTTCGTCTTCCGTTAGGTCGTAAATTTTGTAAACTAATGTGTCAATTTTATTTTCTAAATCTGTTGTATCGGTTGTATGATCATGTGATTTCTTATTTAATATTTGGTCAACAAGGTTTTCAATTTTTTCTTGGGTTTGAATACCTGCAAGTTTTACCGGTAGGTTTTCAACTGAGGAAATCCGCACCTGCGGGAAAATATCCCCGCCTTGAGAATTGGTGTTGTGATAGTAGAATTTGAATAATCTGGCGTTAAAAAGTGCCAAAATGTATTTTGTTTTGAATCTTTTGTCTGTTATATGCGTACTATGTAAGGTATGATCATAAAAAACACCTTGGGCGTCCATTGTCGCAATTAATTCTTTTCCAATTTTTCTATGAAGTATTTTTTCTCTTTTAAAAATACTAGCATTTCTCATCCAAAGTCCAGTTCTTTTTCCATTTTTTCTTTTCACTTCTTCCTGCATCATTTCATCTGGTTTGTAATTGATCCAAACATTCGTTTCGGTTAAATCGTATTTGAAAAGATGCTTACCAAAGTAAAGTTCATGGCAGTGCTTGTCTTTCTTTTTGTCAATGTATAAAATATCTTTAATGACACCGGCTACAACACCGTCTCTAACTTCTGCAAGCTCCTTTACTTTTAAGGTGTTTACTTTAATTTTTGAAATGAGGTTGTCAAATTTTGGGTTTACTGCTAATCGAAATATACGATCATTGTCGTTTAAAATGTTCGACATGTTGGTTTCAGATAGTGCTTGCAATTCTTCCTCTACCGTTATTTTAAATGCCCTGTATTTTGGTTGCCCTGAAGGATAGTTTTCTATAATTACACTATCAACTTGTGCGTCTTCAAATACTTTATCATCAATTTTCACAACGCTAACACCATGATTTTCACACACTATTTTACGAGCGGTAACAAATTGTTTATTGTTTAAGAATTTTCCGGGAACAAGATATGTGAAAATCCCAGTTGGTCGTTTTATGTGCATGGCTTGCTCAATGAATAGTGCATATAAATCAAATCTACCTGTTGCTGTTTTGAAAATAGTTTCATAAAATCTTCGATAATTCCAAGTAATATCTTCAATGCCCATATAGGGCGGGTTGCCAACAATAACATCAAAGCCAGTGAATTCGGCATCATCATTTAGTACTTCCGGAAATTCAAAGCGCCATTCAAAAGCATTTTCAAAAATCTTGTTGGCTTTTATTTCTTCTATTTCTGTTTCTATGATTTTGATTTCTTCTGATAATCCTTTCACTTTTTTATTCCATTCGTCTTTTTCCTTTTGGTTCATTTTAAACAGTTTTTGTTGCTTAGTCATTTGAAAAAGTTCGCCTGATAGTTTTATTAGTTTCCTTCTTTTAGGATCATTCAATGAAATTTCACTTCTGAAATCGGATTTAATGACCGATATTAACTGTTCCATTGATTTTTTCTGCTCTTTGTTTTCGGCATTGCGGTATGTGTCAATAGCTATTTTATAACTGTCAATTGTGTATTTACTTTTTTTTAAGGCTTGTTTCAATGCACTATCTAATTCAAAACGGCTAATAAGACTGTTACCACATTTAATATTGATGTCTATATTAGGAAGTGTTTCGAGTTCTGTATCATTTTTATAGTACGCATTTTTAAGTAGTTCAATCCATAGACGGAAACAACAAATTTTAACAGAGTTAGGATTGATGTCAACGCCGAATAAACAGTTTTCTATGATCGTTTGTTTTTCATGAAAGATTGTTTCTTGTACTCGTTTACTTTCTTTATTCTTGGGATTGTACTTAAATAGTTCACCTTCTTTGTCTGTTATTATTAATGCATCGTTTACTACTTCTACATGATATTCTTTTAATAGTTTGCCATTTCGGTCCTGTAGTATTTTCAAATCATTTTTTACTGATATAATTTCATTGAGTGCTGATACAAGGAAGTGCCCTGAGCCAACAGCAGGATCGCAAATTTTAATACTGTTTATAAGGTCATTAGCTTCTTTAATATTATCGCCTATTTTATTATAAAGTTCATTAAAGTCTGTGCAATCCCATTTTTTAGTTTCATTGAATTTTTGTATTACAGCTTTACGAATAGTTTCACGACACATGTACATGGTAATAAAACCGGCTGTAAAGAAAGAGCCGTCTTTATATCCGTTTATTTTTTCAAATATTAATCCGAGTACGGAAGCGTTAATTAATGTTTTATTGTCCTCTTGAATCTCTTCTGCTCCTTCATTGCTAAAATCATACGCATTTAAAAAATCAAATAAATATTCTAAGGTATTTAGATTGCCCGTTCGTTTTTTACCTTGATTATCTTTAAGAATTGTCGTTGAAATTATAGGAATATTTTTTTTAGAATCTAAATTACTAATAAACAATCTATTATTCTTTTCAATATCGGTCTGATCAAATAAAGATGAATTAAGATAAGGAACTTTCTCAAATATATTTTTTACATCCTGATTTCTTTCGTTATGTTTCTTTGCTAATACCTGAAAAAAAAGTTCGTTAAGGTCATGATAGTCTTTAATCTTTTCAAGGTTGAGAAATGAATACGACTTGTCCCCTTTATGATAAGTAATAAGTTGTGCTTCTAATAATTTTAAAAATAATATTCTGTTTATCCATGTTATTGTAAGTTCAAGTGCTCTATTAAAAATGAGGTTTGTTTCTACTAAACTATCAAGTTGCATAATACAATTTTCAATAATTGTACCGGCTATCCGTTCACCTTCTTTAGTTCTTTCAATTATTTTTTTACTTTTGTTCTTACTCTCTTTTAATCCTATAATATGAAGTAATTCACTATAAAAACCTTTATCAAGACTATTGCTATCATTTATAAACGGTAGTTTTAAAAGATGTTCAGGTGACAAAATTTTATATAATGCAATCAGTGCATGATCATCTTTATTTTTGAAATCCTGTATATTAAAGTAGGTAAACTTAATTTCGTCATCAATCTCTCTAATAAATGATTCTATAATATGATTGTAAAAAAAATCAGTAGTAGTACCTGTTAAGCGTTTAGCTTCAAATTCGTTAAATTGATAGATGATCCCTTTATTTTGTGCGAAAAGTCTTTCGAATAATGTAGCGTCAAAAATAAACCATTCATTGATATTTGTAGCGATCAAATGTTTGATTTCAAGATTCTTTAGTGTAACTCGTTCTCGTAAATAATATAAAACTAACTGGTGGAATGCTTTTTTATTAATGTTTGTACCATTAATCATAAATGCTTTTTCATCAGGATTTTTCACCTCTATAATAACTCCGACACGAGATTGATGATCACCATTATAAATAACAAGGTCTTTTGTATCATTTGTATTGATATAACGATTTTGTTTTTTATAGTATGTTTCTTTGAGAAAATCAGATACTAAATTTTTATTATGCTCTTCATTTTCATCATAATTAATTTTTTCAAGTAGGGTACTAAGATTTGTTTTAAAAACATCAATTTCATTCCTATTTGGCTTTACTTTTAAGAATGCTTTATTTAAGGATTCTTTAATGCTTTTCTTTACTATATTCATTTTGTCTTTTTACTTCTAGGATTACCTTTAACTGTTAAATCTATAAACTTATCAAATGGTATGTTTGCTTTTAACGGCTTGTCATATTTCGTTTTACTCATATAATTATTTTTTGTTTATGCTTTCTTTATATATCATCGATATATCATCGTTTAGTCCCTAATTGTATATAGAACATTTTTTATAATTTCTCACTTAAAAATAGTCGCCGTATAAATATGAGGGCTATTCTTCAAAGTTGAATACGAGCTATCTTAGTACCTGAAAAAATGATTTAGGCTTTTTAGTTTTATCATTATTTGTTAAACTAAAAAAGCTGTAGGGGAAGGATTCGAACCTCCACGAGGCAGTTAGCTATAACACAGAGATTGAGTGGTCAACCCTGAAATATATTGCTATATTTCTATGTTATCTTTATCCTGTTATCCCCACCCCCGAGACAAGAGGGCATGTCTGCCAAATTTCATCACCCTACAAAAATTAACACCAAGATAGTAATTCTACAACAGAAAAAAAATTAATAGTAGTAAAAATCGATCTATTTTTTAAATTAGATTGATAATTCAAAAAATAAGATTACGGTACAAACCCCAATTTATACTTAAACATGTTAACGGACGAATGGAGCGTTATCATTAACTATTTACCCCTAACTCTTTAAGTAAAAATTCACCGGTAATAGATGATTTACTTGTACCAATATTTTCTGGCACTCCTTCAAATACAATATTACCACCAGCTGTTCCACCTTCTGGTCCTAAATCAATAACATGATCAGCCAACTTGATAACATCCATGTTATGTTCGATAATCAGAACGGTGTTACCTCTATCAACCAGGCTATTTAATACCTTCATCAGCAGTTGAATGTCCTGAAAATGAAGTCCTGTAGTAGGTTCATCGAGAATATAAAATGTTTTGCCGGTATCCCGTTTTGATAATTCCGTAGATAATTTAATTCGTTGTGCTTCGCCACCGCTGAGTGTAACGGCTGATTGACCTAGTGCAATATAACCGAGACCAACATCTTCTAATACTTTTAATTTTCTGTATAAAAACGGAATCGGTTGGAAAAACAAAACGGCTTCTTCAACAGTCATCTCTAAAACATCAGCAATAGATTTACCATTATATTTTATATCTAAGGTTTCACGATTATAACGCTTCCCGCCACATTTTTCACAGAGTACATAAATATCAGGTAAAAAATTCATATCAATTGTCCTATATCCGCTACCTTCGCAAACGGAACATCTACCGTCAACCACATTAAAAGAAAATCGCCCTATTTTGTAGCCGCGTACTTTTGAATCCGGTAAAGCAGCAAACAAGTTTCTAATATCAGTAAAAAAGCCACAATAGGTAGCAGGGCAACTTCTTGGTGTGCGACCAATAGGCGATTGGTCAATTTCAACAACTTTGTCGATATGCTCTAATCCAGAAACATTTTTATAAGGCTTGGCTGGAACATTTGTTTTATTAATGTAATTCCATAAAATTGGGTAGAGGGTATCACCAATCATTGTAGATTTACCGCTACCGCTGACACCGGTAATAAGGATCATTTTACCCAATGGCAATTTTACTGTAATATTTTTAAGATTGTTGCCGGTTAAACCTGTTAGTACAATTTCTTTACCATTGCCTACCCTTCGTGTCTCCGGTATTTTAATTTTTTCAATACCCGATAAAAATTTACTGGTGAAACTTTGATGTTTTATAAAATCGGATGGTGTACCCTGTGCCACAATATTGCCACCCCTTTTACCGGCACCAGGTCCTATATCCACAATGTAATCCGATGCCATCATGATATCTTTATCATGTTCAACCACAATGACGCTGTTGCCCCGATCACGCAATTTTTTTAACGAGTCGATTAGCTGTTGATTATCGCGTTGATGTAAGCCAATGCTTGGTTCATCCAATATGTAGGTAATGCCTTCCAAATAGGAACCAATTTGTGTAGCTAAACGAACGCGTTGCGATTCGCCACCGCTAAGTGTACTAATTCCCCTATGTAACGATAAATAACCTAATCCTACATCTATTAAAAATTCTAATCGAGTGATAATTTCAGACAATATATCTTTGGCAATTCTGCCTTGCTGTTCGTCAAATTCTGCCGGTAAACTACGCATCCATGTTAATAAATTAGTAATGGTATCATGGCTTAATTCTGCAATGTTTTTATCTTTTATTTTAAACCAAAGACTTTCTTTTTTTAATTTATCGCCGTTACAACTATCGCATACCGCTAACTGCAAAAATTTACCCGCCCAGTTTTTAATGCGCTCTGAATGATCATTGTTTATATACCACTCTTTCATCTTAGTAGCGATACCTCTAAATTCTTTACCATAAAAATTATCCTGTGAATCATCATCATCCCAGTCATCAAAATCATCATCCTCATCCCAGTCATCGAAATCATCATCCTGTGCACTTTGTGATGCATCACCATAAAGAATAAAATCAATCTGTGCTTTGGATAATTTTTTTATAGGAACTGCACAATTAATACCTTGTTCTTTAAATGTTCGGGCAAAATAACGATATTGAGCACTTGGTGTTTTTGCACCAATAGGGGCAATACCTCCGTGTTCAATGCTTAATTCTTTATCAGGAAAAATAGCATCAATATTAGCAATATAATTATACCCAATACCTTTACAAGCGGGGCAAGCAGAAGCCGGTATATTAAAAGAAAAACTATTGGGAGACGGTTCTTCATAACTAATACCACTCTCAATACAAGTACTGCTGGTACTGTAGGTTATTAAGCCATCTTGCGACGCTGCTTTTTTACCTTTTTTTTTAGTCCCTGTTTTTTCCTTCGACAAAACTTCTATAAACAATAAACCGCTACCTAATTTTAGCGTTTGGTTAACAGACGCTTTTAATCGTTCTGCATTATCAGGTGATGGGGTAAGGGTATCAACAACCAATTCAATATTATGAACTTTAAATCGTTCAAGTTGCATCGATGGTTCTATATTTTGTACGGTGCCATTCACTCTAACTTTTAAAAACCCTTTAGCTGCGTATTCGGCAAATAATTCTTTGTAATGCCCCTTTCGTCCACGAATCAAGGGTGCTAAAATATACACTTGCTCACTTGAAAATTGCCGTAGAATTTGATCGACCATTTCTTCTTCCCTAAACCGTGTCATTTTTTTTCCGGTAACATAACTATAGGGCTCGGCTAATTTTGCATACAAAAGTCTTAGAAAGTCATATATCTCTGTAATAGTACCTACCGTTGATCGGGGATTATTATGCGTTGTTTTTTGTTCAATAGAAATAACAGGCGACAACCCACTAATTTTATCAACATCCGGTCGATCCATACTACCAATAAACTGACGGGCATAGGTACTCAAACTATCGGTATATCGCCTTTGACCTTCATTATATATTGTATCAAATGCTAAAGAAGATTTACCACTACCGCTTAGTCCTGTAAATACAACTAACTTATTTTTAGGGATCGATAAATTAATATTTTTCAAATTATGTTCACGGGCACCTTCAACTACTAAAAAATCTGGATGATTACTTGCCATATTATTATTTTAGTTTAATACATTATTTAATAGTAACTTCAAAAGTGATCTTAGCACCAGCTCGGCGTAATGTTTCGCAAACAGAGCATGAATTATTGATAGAAAAACCTAAAACGTCAGCAACCCATTCTTTACTGAACGCACCACGAACGCTTACATGAATATGGATACTTGACCACAAAGAAAAAGTACCTACGGGTGTTCGCTCTGCAGTCATATCTATTTGATAGTGTGTGCAGGATAGTTTTTTTTCTTTAAACAGTAATAATAAATCTAAGGTCAAACAACCACACAACCCCGCTAAAAATGAATTCATCGGTCTAAATCCTTCTGGAGTAGGTACAACAGGCAATCCTTCTTTGGTAAGTGCATCTAATACACTTATACGAACACTTTGATCTTGCTCATCGTGTATATCTAAAACTGATTGTGTCGTATCTAAAACAGCCGTTATTTTTTTTAACATAAAAAACAGTAACTTTGCAAAATATTTAATTTAAAATCTGTAACACATGCAAAATTACAAAAAAATAAAGGACTTATCCTTAATTACGGCGGGTAATGGTTTGCTACAAAATAAAAAAAATAGAAAAAAATATATTAAAAATTTGGCGGACAATTTATTTTTTAAATATGAAAGCCAATTTGCCAATAACAATTTTAATGCACAATGCGAAGCAACTTGTACTAGTAACTGTAAAACAAAATGTGGTAGTCATACATGTAGCGGGACAGGGTCCGAATAACTAAGAGTAATATTTTGTTGGAAAAAGTATTAGAAGCGAAGGACTGGTTGTTTTTTCACCTGCACCTTGTTGATATAGGTGAATAGGCGGTATCAAAAATTAGATAGATTCCTCAACTAAACTTCTTGTTAATTTATCGGTCTCTATAATATCCTCTAGAGTTGGATTTTCAATGAAGGGTATTGTTTCTAATGCCCATTCTATTTTTTCAACAATATTGAGAAATTGTATTTTCTCTTCTATGAATGCTGCAACGGCGACCTCATTGGCGGCGTTCAGAACACAAGGTGCATTACCCAATTTATTAACAGCAAAATAAGATAGATCAACACTTTTAAAAGTCTTGGTGTCAACTTCTTCAAATTTTAATTCCCTTAGTTCTTGAAAATTAAGAAACTTAACATCACAAGGGATTCTACTCGGATAAGTAAGTGCAAATTGAATAGGAATTTTCATGTCTGGCATACCCAATTGTGCTTTAACGCTCCCATCTTCAAACTCTACAAAACTATGAACTATTTGTTCGGGATGAATGATAATTTCTATTTGATTAGGCATTAAATCAAACAGCCATTTAGCTTCTATGACTTCAAAACCCTTATTCATCATTGTTGCCGAATCGATTGATATTTTTGCACCCATGCTCCAATTGGGATGAGCTAACGCATGCTGTTTTCTTACATTTTGAAGAAAATTTTGTTTTTTCCCTCTGAAAGGTCCGCCACTAGATGTAAGTATTACTTTACTAATTTTTGATGTCTCTTCACCCATTAAACACTGAAAAATAGCTGAATGCTCGCTATCTACAGGAATAATATGAGCCGTGGAATGTTGTAATAATTCTTTAATAATGTGCCCGCCTACAACCAATACTTCTTTATTCGCCAAGGCTATTTTTTTATTTCTACTAATAGCTTCTATAGTTGGTACAAGCCCTGCAAATCCAACAATGGCCATAACCATGGTGTCAAAATCGCCATGTATGATTGCGTGACGCATACCCGGTGCACCGCTCAATACCTTTATACGGGTATGTGCTAAGGCATTGGTTACTAATTCTTTGAGTGATTCATTGGCAACTACTACAAATTCTGGTTTGAAAAATAATGCTTGCTCAATCAGTAACTGGTGATTATTGTTAGCAACTAAAACCGTTACTTTAAAAAGATTAGAATATTTTTTAACAATTTCTAATGTCTGTTTTCCTATCGAACCCGTGGAACCAAAAACTGCTATATTTTTTGATGAGTTGATAGTCTTTAACTGCTGTTGTATTGTACGATTAGTAAGCATAAATAGAAGTAATAAAATTCAATGAGTCAGTAGCCTAATGATCACCTATTTTTTTAATCCTATCATTCATTATTTATGCTAATGGTAACAGGTTGCGGTGTTTCATTGTTAATTCCTTATATAATCTCAAACTATCAGGTGTTAAAGTAGATTCTGAAATCTCAACACTAAGAATAATATCAATGAGGGTATTAACTTTACCTTCAAATGGTAAAAATTTATTAATTACAATAACTCTTTTAAAAAAATTAGGTTCAAGATCGTTATTATCTTTTTTTTCTGCTATTTCTTCTTTATCTCTTAATAAGCACCATCCACTTTTAAAATTACCGCGCTCGTTTATAATAACAAAAGATGAGTCGTGTAATACTTTCTCTAAGCGATTTAATAATGCTACATTATACTTCATACATGCACTATTGATGATTATTCAAAAAATATACCGATATAACAGACTGATATAACAGAAAAATAATAACGCATTCCCTGTTACAATAGCGAAATTATATTTTTGTCAATGATTATTTTTTTGAAAATCATCGTAATCCACAATAGATGTGGAAAACTCAAATAGGGTATAAAAAATAAAATGGGTCTATGACGAAAAGAGTGGGTAAGTTAGTTACATTTTATATTTGATTACCGT
>JASGCP010000141.1 GCA_030053995.1 Phycisphaerales bacterium | reverse complement strand
TCAAGACAAAAGAAAGAAAAATAACCTTATAAAATACCAAATTATCATTTTTAAATTCATCAAACTTCTAACATTTTACCCACCCTTTTCGTCATAGAGCCAAAATATTCATTAAACATTATTATTACGGTAAGCACTCCGTTCTGCCAAAACTACAGAAAACATAATACACCAAGCACCTATTAAAATGTGGACGGTTAGTAATTCATGCAATATAAAAATTGCAAAAATAACACCAAATAAAGCCTCTAAAGAAAGTATAATGGATACCCTTGATGATGATAGGGTTTCTTGTGCTTTTGTGTAAACAAGGATGGCGAAAAGACTAGCAAATAATCCCAGATATACTAACAAATAAAAATAGGATGCAGAGAAAACATGGAACACTTTTGTTATAACTGAAGAAGATGAATCAAGAATATTAAGCCATAAAAAAGATAACAAGGCAAGTACCCAGCATTCTATAAAGATGAGGTTAATAACGGAACAATTCTTTTTAATATAGATGCCCGCTAAAACCATCTGCAGTGCAAAACTAAAAGCACCTAATAAAGATAAAATATCGCCAAGGGCAAAATACCCCCATTCAATAGGGTAAACTAAAAAATAGACACCTAAAAAAGAAATAAAGACGGCAATAAAAATAACTATGCTCGGTTTTTTTTTTGTAATAATCCAATCCAAAAAAGGTACCATTACTACAGCCGTACCAGGATATAATGACGCTTTGGTTGCCGAGATATATTTGACACCTAGTATTTGAAAGGCGTATCCGCAAAAAAGAACAATACCATTAATGACGCCACCAATTAGTTCCTGAGATGATAAGCTGATTTTTCGCTTAACAATTAATAAATAAGCAAATAAAGTAATGCCCGCAATCGTAAACCTGAAAAAAACAATCAAAAATACGGATAGATTATGGTTCAAGAGTATCTTGGTAACTATAAAGGTACAACCCCATATTATAGCAACAAGAAACAATAACAAAGATAAGAATAGCTCATAATACTTTAACTTGCTAAAGCCCATAGATTAAACGCAATAAGGACCTTGGTACTACGCAACAGCAAGGTCGTAGCATCAAGGCGCAGTTGTTTGAAGTTACAAACTTTATATTTGTTTTCTTGAGCTATTTCTATGATGGTGACTTTTTTATTTTGACCACACCATGTATTACAAATATTTTTTAGTAGAGACGAGGCATACCTCGTCGCTACAGCAGGCTTGATTTTTTCTTTGTTTCTTTTTTTTATCAAAACAAAAGAAAGAAAAATGACATTATAAAAAACCAAATTATCGTTTTAAGGTGCAAATAGTTGCCCATTAAACATTAACTCTTAAAGATTAATTAAGCTCACTCATTTCGTCATAGAGCCAAAGTTCTTAACAGTATCTACAAAACAGCGAACATTGTCCACGGGGGTTTGGGGCAATAAACCATGTCCTAAATTCGCGATGTATCGATCTTTACCAAATTCCTGAATCATTGTTTTAATGTCTTGTTGAATATTTTTTTGATCTTGGAATAGTTTTGCCGGATCGTAATTACCTTGTAAAATGATATTATGTCTCGTAATATTTCGTGCCTGTTGTGGTGTAATAGTCCAATCGATTCCTAAGGCAGTGGCTTTTGTATCACACAGTTCACTAAGACTATGTATAACTCCTTTTGCAAATAAAATGATGGGGGCAAAAGGTTTTATGGCCGTTACAATTTGGTTCATATAAGGCAGTGAAAATTCTAAAAAATCTTTTTTATCTAGCAACCCTGCCCAACTATCAAATAGCTGAACACAGTCAGCACCGGCTT
This sequence comes from Phycisphaerales bacterium, assembly GCA_030053995.1. Classification (GTDB taxonomy): domain Bacteria; phylum Bacteroidota; class Bacteroidia; order Chitinophagales; family Chitinophagaceae; genus JASGCP01. Next base: position 3,554 of record JASGCP010000141.1, on the reverse strand, counting down.
TAATTTGTGCTGTTAGGTATTCAATCGTTACTTGAGTAATTTTTTGTAATAGTTGATGTGCCCGGTCCCTCTCTTGATAACAAAATGATTTTGCTCGATCAAAGGTTTTACTACCTTTCCCTTCTATCATGTAGCAGAAAACTGTCCATGGGGCACCGGCAAAACCAATTAAAGTAAGGTTTTTGTCTAGCTCTTTTCTTGTCAAGGTTAAGGCTTCATACACATAACTAAGTTTGATCGATGCCTCAGTGGTATTTAATTGGTTAATATCTTTAACTGAAGTGATGGGGTTTGGTAGCAAGGGACCTTTGCCCTCATGCATTTCAACAACCATGCCCATTGCTTGCGGTACAACTAATATATCGCTAAATATAATAGCTGCATCAGGGTGAATTATTTTAATTGGTTGCATGGTTATTGCACAAGCTAGCGCAGGTGTTTGTACGCGGGTAAAAAAATCGTACTTCTGTTTTAATACTTGATATTCAGGTAAATAGCGTCCAGCTTGTCGCATGAGCCAAACCGGTGGACGATCTACCAATTCACCTTGTAGTACACGCAATAATAGGGGTGGGGTCATAATCTTGTATAAAAAAAACGAAGCTAATTTATATTTTTGGTTCAAAATAGAAATTAGGCCTTAATGAATTAAATATTTTTTAATATTAATTTACTTGTCCCTTGTTTGCATAATTTAAATAGGACTACTAAAAAAATGATTTAGCCAAAAAAAATGTCCCGCTTAGACAAGCAGGACAAACTAAAAATTAATATATGAAAAGAGGTAATGTACACTTTTCTAATAAAAGTATTAAAAATCGTTACTTTTTCTATTTATAGGATGCGAAGATAAGTATATAAATGATAACTACTGCACAATTATGGTGTTAAATTTAGGTTAAATAAATTGTGTGATAGAAAAGAAGATGTGTGGGGGGTATAAAAAGCATGGCTCTATGACGAAATGAGTGTGTAAGTTAGTTACCTTTTATATTTGATTACCGTTGAGGATATAGGCAAAACGCATTCAGAGGAAGGGCTTTGCAAAACAAGGCGAACAAAGTGGCTATCGAAAAAATGGGCAGAGGCGAATATATCAAAGAAAGCGAGTGGTGGCGATGCAACAATCGGGAGTATAAAAAAGATTGTGTAAACAGATTTAAGACTTGGTAAATGAAAGAATAATTTTGAGGTTTGAGGGTGGGGGACTTCAAGAAAAGTGTTTTATATATTTAAATATGCTAATTTCTCTTAGCACCTCAAAAAATGATTTAGCCTTACATAACAATTTGTATAAACATATTATTATTATTTTTAACATATTGTTAACCTTTTACGCTAAAAACAGTCAAACTAGTATTAGTTTATTAATCATTAAATCTTTTTTTATGAAACAACATATTAACAGTTTGGGTTTTTCTTTTTTAGTAAGAAGTGATCTAAAAAATTTAGTAGGTGGTAAAAACCGTTGCGGGGATAGTTGCAAACTTGACACCGACTGTGCTTCTGCATACGGTTGCTATTGTGATTCCTCTAGGTGTACGAGTGAATAGTTTCGAATCTATGACCAATTGAGTAGGTAGAATGTTAGAAGTTACTCGCCTTTTTAAGCATGAATTGGGTGTTTTTGTAAGGTCATATTTCTTTTGTCTGAATCCCGGATCACACGAATTGCTAAGTCCCCAGATTTATCTGCGGATTTGGTAATCCGTGTAATCCTCCTAATCCGTGATTCAGACAAAATAAAAATTATCGTTTTAAGAGGCAATTAGTTAACTATTAATCATCAAACATTAACCGTTAATTAAGCTCAATCATTTCGTTATACTCCATCCATTAGTTAACCATTGCCCATTAAAAAATAAAGGCTTTATGATGAAAAGGGTGGGTATAACTTAGCTCAATTTAATATTGATTACCATTAAGCATATAGTCGGAACGCCCTCAGAGGAAGGGCATTGCAAAACAAGGCGAACGAAGTGGCTATCGAAAATGGTGAAAGCGAATATAAGTAGAGACGAAGCCCACACCTTTCGTTATAGAACCAAAATAAAAAAGGTCTGATAAATTAATTATCAGACCTTTTTTTATTGAATTAGCTTCTTGCAATATTATTAAAAACATTTCCTTGCTCGATCAAATTTTCCAAAAATGTTTCATCAAATATTTAATTATTAGTCCGTCCTTTGAAGACAGATCGAATGGTTCCGGTGTATCCAGCCACTGAATATCTTAGTGCTGTTGTGGCTCTATTGGCACTAACAACAAACAAACCACCTGTGCCACAACCAAAGAAAACTAAATTACCCGTAACTTGATTATAAGCAATATCAACACCAAAAATAGTATCATTTGGCGACTGATTAGGATAAGTAATTGGCTGAATAGTTGGATTAGCAATACTTGGATTCTCCTCTTTAAATGCTAAGAATCCATTTGTTCCACCTGCTAAATAAATCGAATCAGCAACACCATTTACATAAGAGGTAGTTGTAGCTGCATAGATATCAGCAGTAATTTTTTGCGGTACCGTATTGGGGAATCGTCCATTATAAAGTGGTACTCCTATAGAGGAGCTAGCTATCGCTACAGGGTTAGTCCATGCGTATGTTGTATCATTAGAAACAGGTCTTAGACTACCGAGAAATAAAAAATATACTCCATTATCAATGGCATCAATCACATAAATATTACCTTCTGTAACTACAGGGGTGGTATTTGTATTTGCTAATGTAGTCACAACATTCGTATTGTTTACAATATTAATTCTAGAGTAAGTACCGCCCTGACCGGCCACAACGGCAACTGTATCAGCGGTGTTCATAGCATACATAGGAACAGTAATCGGCGTTGAAAGGGGGTAATCGTTCCAAGTAAGACCACCATCCTCCGTTTCAAATATCCTCGTTACTCTATCCATATTATCCCACGCCACGGCTAACCCATCAGTTCTATTTAAAAATTTAACACTGTAAAAAGTAAAATTTTTCGCATTAGGATTTTGAATCCATGCTTTTTCCCATAGTAAACAACTTTTATCGGCGTTATAAAGGATAACACCACTATCCCCTACAACCACAAATTTACCATAATCATTACCCGGATAATAAAGGTATGCTATTTTTTTTAGACTGGCCTTGGTGTTAGTATTAATAACAGTCGGCGTCCATTTAGTCCCTCCATTTGGTAGCAGAACTGCTAAAAATCCATCATCCCCCGCCAGTACGACTGGGGAATCAGATAAATAAGATAGATCGGTAGTTTCTTCTTTTTTTTTACAGCCGTTACTGACAACAGACAAAAGCATAAGAAAAGCAAAAAAACATAGGGACTGGTAATTTTTTTTGACCATTTTTTTATATAATTAAATTGGGTTAGCAATATTGCTAACATTGCAAATATAAAATAAATACTAGCAATAATATGATTCTATAATTAATAGCAATAATATAATATGATTCTACAATAAGAAATATGGCTCTATGACGAAATGAGTGTGTAAGTTAGTTACATTTTATATTTGATTACCGTTGAGGATATAGGTAAAACGCCCT
>JASGCP010000140.1 GCA_030053995.1 Phycisphaerales bacterium | reverse complement strand
TTAGCATCGCTACCACTCGCTTTCTTTGATATATTCGCCTCTGCCCATTTTCGATGGGCACTTCGTTTGCCTTGTTTTGCAACGCCCTTCCTCTGAGGGCGTTTTGCCTATATCCTCAACGGAAATAAAATATAACTAACTTACCCACTCATTTTGTCATAGAGTCATTTTGTTTCAATTCAAATTTAATTAACTGCAAAAAGGATTGTCCGAAATTGTTTGAATATTTAAAAAGAATCTCTAAACAATCTTATGGGGAATTAGAATCAGCCGACTGTTTTCATTTTCACACAGTAAATTTTAGCGACACGACGATATCACAATCAGATTTCATAAAATACCTTGTTGATGATATAAGTAGCATTAATAAAGATGATTGCCCAACGGTATATCAATTTAAAATATTCGACAAAGCAAGAATTTTTGGGTTTATTGCAAAAGGAATTTTTTATTTGGTTTTATTTGATCGGGAACACAATATATACAAAAGAAAATAGATACATCACCACCCCAAAAAATCTCTTTAAAACAACGCCTATAAAATTGTAACTTTGTGCATTTTACACTATGAGTGCCTCGCCATCTTTAACACCTTTAATGCAACAACATCATCGTATTAAACAAAAATACCCTGATGCTATTTTGTTGTTTAGAGTAGGCGACTTTTACGAAACATTTGGACAAGATGCCGTTGTTACTTCTAATATTTTGGGTATCACTTTAACCAAAAGAAATAATGGAATCGCCGACTCTGATGAATTGGCGGGATTTCCCCATCATGCTTTAGATACATATTTGCATAAATTAGTAAAAGCAGGGTATCGGGTGGCTATCTGCGATCAATTGGAAGACCCTAAAAAAGCGAAGGGACTTGTAAAACGAGGGGTTACAGAACTGATTACACCGGGTATTGCTACTAATGATAAACTGATTGATCATAAGCTGAATAATTTTTTAGCAGGTTTGCATATAGCAGGTGACAATAACTATGGCATTGCCCTACTGGATATTTCAACGGGGGAGTTTTTTGTAGCAGAAGGGAATTTTGAGTATATCGATAAAATTTTTCAGAGTTTACAGCCTGCCGAAATTTTGTATCAACGGAAATTACAAAATTTGTTTACCGAACAGTTTGGCGACAAATATTTTACTTATTGCCTTGAAGAATGGCTCTTTGATATAAAATTTGCAACCGACTTATTACTCAAACATTTTCAGGTGCATTCGCTGAAAGGCTTTGGTATTGATATGATGCCTAACGCTTCCATTGCCGCCGGTATTGTGTTGCACTATTTAAAAGAAACAGAACATCCTAATCTTCAGCATATTGCTAATATGCAGCGGATTGATAAGAATGATTTTTTGTGGATGGATAAATTCACTATTCGGAATTTAGAACTTATTAAAAGTGGTACGGCAGACGGCACTTCCCTCTTGCAGGTAATCGATAAAACCGTTAGTAATATGGGTGCTCGATTATTACAACGATGGTTGCTCATGCCCTTAAAAAATATTCATAGCATTCAGGAACGATTAGATGTTGTGGAATGGTTTATCAATAACGCTGATATAACTACTACCATTACTGAAAAGATAAAGCACTGCGGCGATATAGAACGGCTGATTAGTAAAATATCCCTCAAAAAAATTAATCCCCGCGAAGTTATTCATGTCGCTAAAAGTTTACAATTAATAAAAGATATTAAACTACTGTGTGCTACAATTGACAACCCCTATTTACAAACCCTTACCGCTCGTTTAGAGACTTGCGAGCATATCGTTGAAAAAATTACGCGTGAAATAGTAGAACTGCCACCGCTCGCTATTGGTAAAGGACAAATTATTAAAGAGGGGGTGGACGAGGAATTGGACAGTTTAAGACAACTTAACCAGTCGGGCAAAGATGAACTTTTAAAAATTCAGAAACGAGAAAGCGAGCTGACTGGTGTTAGTTCACTTAAAATTGGCTTTACTTCTGTATTTGGATATTATTTAGAAGTTACGAATATTCATAAACACAAAGTACCCGCAACATGGATTCGTAAGCAAACTTTAACAAATGCCGAACGCTATATTACCCCCGAGCTTAAAGAATACGAAGAGAAAATTTTAGGTGCCGATGAGAAAATTCTTGCTTTAGAAAGTGCACTATACGAAAAACTCTTAATAACGCTGCAAGAGTATGTTCAAACGATGCAGATAAACGGGCATATTTTAGCTACGCTCGATTGCTTAACCTGTTTTGCTAACCTCGCTAAAGCGTACAACTACACTAAGCCGGAGCTACACGAAAATTTCTCTTTAGATATTAAAGATGCTCGGCACCCAATTATTGAGCGATGGTTACCTTCCACAGAATCTTATATTACGAATGATATTTTTTTATGTCCTGATACGCAACAGATCATTATATTAACAGGACCCAACATGAGCGGTAAAAGTGCAATTTTACGACAAACTGCTTTAATAACCATCATGGCACATATTGGTTGCTTTGTGCCCGCAAGTCATGCTAAGGTTCCGCTTACCGATAAAATATTTACCAGAGTGGGGGCTAATGATAATATCAGTGCGGGCGAATCGACTTTTATGGTTGAGATGAATGAAACAGCGAGTATTGTTAACAATATCTCTTCGCGTAGTTTAATTTTATTAGATGAGATTGGGCGCGGCACTTCTACCTATGATGGTATATCAATTGCGTGGAGTATTGTAGAATTTTTACATGAAAATCAGCATAAGCCTAAAACATTTTTTGCAACCCATTATCATGAATTAAACGAATTAGAGACCAAGTTAACAAGGGTTAAAAATTACCATGTTTCTAACAAAGAGGTGGGCAACAAAATTGTTTTTTTACGAAAACTTTTGCCCGGTGGAACTACTCATAGTTTTGGTATTCATGTAGCTAAGATGGCAGGTATGCCACCGAGCATTATTGAACGAGCACAGGAGCTTTTGCACACGCTTGAAGAAAAGCATTTGGTTAGCACTACTGAAAAATTACAGAATATAGAATCTACTAAAGAAGCCCAATTTAAAACATCAATCATTGATGAACAAACCGAGAAATATAGACGCGTACAAGAACTCTTTAAAGACCTTGATGTCAATAGATTGAGCCCTATTGAGGCCTTGATTAAACTCAATGAGATAAAACTGCTGTTAAAATAAGTGGGCTTAATAATATTTAATGATTAAACATTATTATAGAATTTAGTTTATTTCAATAAAGCTGGGCTTCCTAATAAAATTACTATTATATCTAAAGCGTAGGTCAGATCTAAAGTCTATTTTATATTTGTTCAGTCCCGGATAATCTTGCGGGAAATAATATCCCCTTAATTCTAAGGTGCCGAAGATAAGAAAATCGTTGCGTGCTCGAACGCCCCCACCGAGGCTTGTAAAATTATACGATCGTAATAGATCGCCGTTATTGGGTGCCAGAAAAGTACTATTGGTAAATGCAAACAAGGCAAATCTAAATCCTAATAAAGTTTGGCTACATGAAAAAACTGTTTCACCTTTAAAGGTTAGCCGGGATGCCGAATTAAAATTCAATAGCGATGAAAACTCGGGCAATCCGTAATCGCTTGAAATAAGTAAAGGGGGTGAATAGTAAACATTGATCAGTTTTGCGTAGCTTGTATTAAAGAAAAATCGCTGTTGCCATTTTTTTGACAGTTTAAATAGATTGGTAAAAAAATCAAAAGAGCCCAAAATAGTTATGTCTTCAGGACGCTGCTGATAGAGATAACTACTTGACCGTACTAAAAAGCTATAATATAAACTCTTCTTTGAAAAAAAGCTCCACTGAAAATCGGCTCCAAGATACAAACGCTTTCGTCTATCAATAGAAGTATAACCTATATTTGCCGTTCCGTTGATTCCTTGTGGCACATCTTCCGCTCTTTCAAAGGCATAAATAAAAGGTGTTTGGTGAAAGCTTTGTTTAAACACACTAAAAGACAATAGTCCGCCATAAATACTTCTGTAGAGATTGTCAAAATAAGTTGATGAGGAGTCGGGTCTTGTAAAAAATTGTTTAACAATACCGCTAAAAGCCAAAAACTTTCTTATTTTCTTGGATATATCTATTTTTTCCCATTTTTTATTCCCAAAATTATAACCTATCCAACTATTTACTTCGTTGTAATTATATTTGAATAGTTTATTATAGGCCGAGTCGGTTGTGTATTGATTGGTAGTAATATGTTGATTGTATTCTATGGTATAAGTCCATTTACTGTAAGGACTTTGTAATGGTTTAACTATTCCGCCCGAAAAAAATCGTTCCTGTCGTTGATTGCTATTAAAAGCATTCGCAGCCGCTTGGTATGAGCCATTAAAATTTATAAATGTGCCCATAATATTTCTAATTTGAAAACCGATATTCAGTCCCACTTTTTTTCTACGATTGAGATCAAGATACATACCACCATCTAATCGAATACCTCTACCTAAAAGATTCTCTTCGCGTAGTCGTATTTCGCCACTACTTTGGGTACTCAGTGCCGCTTCACCGCTTAAAGAAAATACATCTTTAGAAATAACATGAACATCTAATAAATGATGTAGGGTATCTATTGGAACGATAATAAATTGCACATTCTGTAGAAATGGTAAATTTCTTATAATTCTTTCGTTATCGGCCACTACATAAGCCGATAAGGTGCCCCCTTCTTTAATTTGTAAATAGCTACGAATAGTTTTTATTTTCGTAGTTTCATGTAATTGATTACCGGCTCTAAAAAGCAAATTTTGAACCTCGCTAAAGCGGTTACTCTCATAGCTACGCCAATTGAGTTGTTCTATATAAATTTTATTAATAATCCATCCTTCATATTGAACGAAGGGTTTGGTATGATCAATCTGTATTTGGTACAAGGGCGGCGGTAATCTTGTTATGAGTTTGGAAATAACTCCTAAAAAACCGCTGTGTTGGCTCCAATGATACAAAAAAGAATCGTTATGAGCATGAAGAACGGTGTCCGTTATTTTCAATAAATTCTTTCTGCTTTTTTTATAGGTAGAATCATAAGTTTCGCGGTGGTGCAAGCTCTTTTTTACTTTTGCGTATATTGTTTGTGGTATGAACATCGTTAAACATAGTACACCGTATAAGATCACCTTTGTCATTTTAATATGCTATGCTTGGATGTGAGTGGTATAGGATGCAGTAAAAAGAATTGTTATCTATCTACATATTAAATATAAGATACGGTTTTTTTAGCTATTCAAAACATACAAGAGCAGCATGAAACAAAAGAGTTAAAAATAAACTGCGAGAGGACTTGGATGGCTCTATGACGGAAAGGGTGGGTAAAATGTTAGAAGTTTGATGACTTTAAATTTGGTATTTTATAAGGTCATTTTTCTT
>JASGCP010000018.1 GCA_030053995.1 Phycisphaerales bacterium | reverse complement strand
TAACCTCAAAAATTAAAAAATAGGTATTAAGACATATTTGAAAAATAAAAGGGAAGTTTTGCAAAGCTCCCTAATATAATACCCAATTATCATTTTTAAAGTCATCAAACTTCTAACATTTTACCCACCCTTTTCATCATAGAGCCAAATTTAGCCAACCTCTAAGTATTTCTGAATTTTAAATATAATATTCATTGTAAATTCTCTATCTTTGCAAAGCACTAAACGGCAAAGGTATGATGAATAAAATAAGAAGGCTCTTAGGTTATGTTTGGATTGCACTCGGATTGTTTGCAGGATATTATTTGATTGTTTATCATACCATTCCAAAATTAAAATCGGGTTCGGTAGAAGATATTATACCAGGTATTATTTACCTACTGATATTAACCCCCGTCATTACGGGCGGGCTTTGTTTATTTGGTTATTTTGCAATTAAAGGTGAATATGATTACTTTAAAGATGATTTAACTAACTAACGAATATTTAAAATGTCGCCACATATAAATGACATCGTTGAGCTTGAAAAAGTAGCCGTACAAATTAGACGGGATATTGTTCGCATGGTTCATCAAGTACAAAGTGGACACCCCGGTGGTTCTTTAGGATGTACCGATTTATTGGTTGCCCTCTATTTCAGAATAATGCGATATGAAAAATCGTTTAACATGGACGGTCGCAATGAGGATTTATTTTTTTTAAGCAATGGGCATATTTCCCCTGTTTTTTATGCTACACTCGCAAGGGCTGGATTTTTTGACCCTAGTGAGTTGCATACATTTAGAAAAATAAATGCTCGTTTACAAGGACATCCAACAACGCATGATCATCTACCGGGTGTGAGAATGTCTAGCGGTTCTTTAGGACAAGGTGTTAGTGTGGCTATTGGAGCAGCTATGAGCAAAAAATTAAATCAAGATGATAAACTCGTGTACTGTCTAACAGGGGATGGTGAATTACAAGAAGGACAAATTTGGGAGGGCTTAATGTTCGCATCCCATCATCAAGTTGACAATCTTATTATGTTGATTGACCATAATGGACAACAAATTGATGGTCCTACTAAAACAGTAATGAACCTTGCTAATTGTAAAGACAAATTATTAGCTTTTGGGTGGTTCGTTATTGAAATGAATGGCAACAACATGAACGAGGTGGTTGATTCGTTAGAATATGCTGTTACCTGTACGAAAAAAAGTCAACCGGTAGCTATTGTTATGACAACAATCATGGGTAAAGGGGTAGATTTTATGGAAGGTACACATGAGTGGCATGGTATTGCACCTAATGATGAGCAACTTGTAAAAGCTTTGAAACAACTACCGAGTATCATGAAGGATTACTAACTGACATTTACATTAAGATCACATTTCATATTAAAAAAATATATTCAACTATGGGAAACGCTAAAAAATCAAAAAAGTATCAAATTGATACAAGTGCTTATAATTTTTTAAAATCGTACTTAGATGCTAATTCTCCTGTTGGGTTTGAATATACAGGACAAAAAATATGGCTTGATTATATAAAAAAATTTGTACAGTCCTCTTTTGTTGATCCATATGGTACGGCTGTTGGCGTATTTAATAAATCACATCCGTTTAAAGTGGTTATAGAAGCCCATGTCGATGAAATCAGCTGGTTTGTTAACTATATTAACAGCAATGGTCTTCTTTACCTCAAAAAAAATGGGGGCTCTGATGTACAAATTACACCAAGCATGCGTGTTTTTATACATGGTAAAAAAGGAAAAGTAAAAGGTGTTTTTGGCTGGCCTGCTATCCATCTTCGTAGAACAGAGTCTGAGCCCGCACCTAAATTAGATACAATTACTGTTGATTGCGGAGCATCAAGTCCAAAAGAAGTTGAAAAATTGGGTATTCATGTTGGGAGTGTGGTTACTTTTCAAGACTCCTTCGAGGAATTAAACTACGATTATTTCATTGGTAGAGCTTTGGATAATCGAATGGGTGGATTTATGATTAGCCAAGTCGCCCGATTAATCAATGAAAATAAAGTAAAACTACCATTTGGCTTATATGTGGTTAACTCGGTACAAGAAGAAATAGGCCTCCGAGGTGCTGAAATGATTGCTAGGAGAATAAAACCTAATGTCGCTATTATTACTGATGTTACTCATGATACACAGTTACCACTTTTAGATAAAAAAACAGTCGGTGATATTCAATGTCAAAAAGGACCTACACTATCATACGCACCAGCAGTTCATAATAAACTACTAGATTTTTTAATTTCAGTTGCCGAAGATGCTAAAATTAATGTGCAATATCAAACATCTAGCAGAAGCACAGGGACAGACACTGATAGTTTTGCGTATGCCCATGAAGGATGCCCTTCTGCATTAATTTCATTACCCCTAAAGTACATGCATACAACAGTAGAAATGGTTCATAAATCAGATGTGGAAGATACGATCCAATTAATGTATGAAACCATCCTTAAATTAAATGAACAAGTTGATTTAGCCTATCTTTAAATCATTTGATTATTAAATTAGGAATGGTATTGATACTTTTCATTTTTTTAACATACCATTAAAGCAACTCAATTAAATTTATGATTGTTGCAAGCATATTAAATATTGGTGATGAATTACTGATTGGACAAGTCGTTGATACCAATAGCGTTTATATAGCACAGCAACTAAATAATATTGGCGTTGGTATTGTTGAAAAAATGGCTGTTGGCGATAAACTTGACGTTATCATTCGCGGATTAACAATTTGTAGTGATCAAGCCAATGTAATTATAATAACCGGTGGACTAGGCCCAACATCTGACGATATTACTAAGCCTGCCCTTTGTAATTTTTTTAATACCACCTTAACAACCCATCAGCCTACCCTACTGCACCTTAAACATCTATTTGAAAATGTTTATAAGAAAATAATGCCCCCTATAAATAACAACCAAGCACTAGTTCCTGATTGTGCAGAAGTACTATTTAATGAAATTGGTACGGCCCCAGGTTTGGCTTTTTATAAAAATGAAAAATACTATTTTGCATTGCCAGGTGTTCCTGAAGAAATGAAATATCTCATGAATAACCATGTTATTCCTAAAATTATTAAACTATCATCTCATCAAAAAATACACCATAAAACACTATTAACTTTTGGTATTGGTGAAAGTAGCTTGGCAACAACCTTGACTGATTTTGAAAAAGAACTGCCCCACAATATCAGCTTAGCCTATTTACCGGAACTATTAAGTGTTCGTTTACGACTTACAGCTCAAGGTACAAAGGCAAATATAGAGAACGAACTTGAAGAACAATTTAAAAAAATACAACTACCTATTAAAAAATACATCATTGCTACAAAAGATACTACGCTAGTTGAAGTTATTCAAGAACTATTAGAACAAAAGAATATTACCGTATCTATCGCAGAAAGTTGCACAGGTGGTAATGTGTCAGCCTTATTAACTAAAAGAGCAGGAATTAGTAAAGTTTTTAAAGGATCGATTGTTTGTTATCATAACGAGTTAAAAAAAAACTTGTTAGGTGTTTCTTCTGCCATATTAGAAACCTATGGTCCTGTAAGCAAGGAAACCGTATCGATTATGGCACAAGAAATAAGACAAAGAACACATACTGATTATGGGCTGGCTATTAGCGGTATTATGGGACCAACAGGCAGTACCGCTCAAACACTAGTGGGAACTGTTTGGATAGCTATCAGTAATGCCGTGCAAACAGATGCCTATTGTCATCATCTTCAATTTACAAGGGATAAAAATATTTATATATCCAGTTTGTTGGCAATCAATCACTTACGAGAATTTATATTACAATAAATAATAGCTTACAGATGGAAGACTTTACAGTAATTATTCGTAATCCGTATAAAAAAGGAATTTTATATTTCACTTACTTTTTGTACTTCATTAATATAATCGGACTGTTAATCCACTTAACTAATCGTGCCTTTCCTCTTTATTTGATCATGATGGGACTATTAACTTTAGTTTCTTTTCTTGTCTTTTTATTTTTCCCCAAAAAAGGATTGTTTTCGTTCTTCATGATTGTTAATTTATTCCTTTGGCTATTATTACTGCAATGGCTTATTGTGTTAGTCTTATTGCTATTAGTTTTTTTTTCCAATAAGATTACACAGGATATTACCATCATCTTTAAAAAAGATCGGCTCTGCTGGTACCAGCTCTTTAAAAAAGAGTACCCTTATAAACAGCTTAAAAATCTGATTATCAGAGATGGTATCCTCAGTATCGATTTTAACAATGGTAGGTTTTGGCAGTTTTCTATTGAAACATCTTATACTAAAAATGAAATAGAGCATTTTAACAAACGGATTCATGAAAAAATCCATCAAATATGATCACAAAAGAAATATGTAAAAAAAATGATGTTTTTTTGATGCAGATAAAGGGTGTGCGTATAGCGGTATTTTTGTTCTTTTTTATTGCATTTACAAATTATAATCAAACATTAGCACAAAAAGATAGTACAGGTAGATTGATGGATACTTCCAACAATCATATTATTTTACCGGGTAGTTACCAAATGAATGAATATCTACCACTATTAATTGGTAAAAGAATTGGGGTATTATCGAATCATACATCTTTGGTAGGTCAGACATTATTAATAGATACTTTGTTATCACATCATATTCAAGTTGTAAAACTATTTTCTCCAGAACACGGCTTTCGGGGATTAGTAGCCAATGGTGATACAATTAATGATTATGTTGATAGTATCACAAAAATACCGGTGGTTTCGCTGTATAATTCAAAAAAAGCCCCCAGTGAAACCGATCTCGATAATATTGATATGCTAGTATATGACATTCAAGACATAGGCGTAAGAACATATACTTATATATCTTCATTAGAATTATTTATAAAGGCAGCTATTAAGCATCATATTCCAATTATCATTTTAGATAGACCAAACCCCAATGGGTTTTATGTTGATGGACCTATATTAGATACTAATTGTAGAAGTTTTGTGGGAATGCAAAAAATTCCTTTAGTATATGGTATGACCATTGGTGAATATGCTCAAATGCTTATTGGGGAGAATTTGATTCAAGAAGATACAAATAACTTAAAAAATGCTTCATTAACAATTATTCCTTGTAAACATTATACGCATCAAAGCTATTATTTACTGCCAACGCCCCCATCTCCTAACCTTCCAGATATGCAAAGTGTTTACTTATATCCAAGTTCCTGTCTCTTTGAGGGTACGGTGCTCAGTGAAGGTAGAGGTACCGTACATCCTTTCTGCTATATAGGACATCCTTCTTATAGTGATACGCTATTTCATTTTACACCAGTATCGACAACGGGGAGTAAACATCCCAAATTTGAAAATGAAATTTGTTATGGATGGAATTTTTATCAAAACAATTTAGATAGTTTACGGAAACAATTAAATAGACAAATACAACTTCAACCACTATTGCGTGCTTACCAATTTTTTAAGGATAAACCAAACTTTTTTAGAAAAGATACAACGGCAGAAGATATAAGACTTCCTTTTTTTGATAAAATTGCAGGCAACAGAGATTTAATGTACCAGCTAAAGCAAGAATACCCTGAGCCTTTTATTAGAGTTACTTGGAAAGAAGAGTTAGATAGTTTTATGCACATTCGGGCTAAATATCTTTTATACGATGATTTCACTAAAGAGTAGCAATTTAAACTCAATATTTAATAATAAATTCAATTAAAATATAAGGATTTATGAAAACGAACTTCGATTTGTCCTATAAACTTGGTTTGGTTCAAATGGCGTTTTCTATCGACCGCCAAAAAAATATTCAGTTAGCACGGTCATTAATTTTATCGGCACACCAAAAAGGTGCAAAAATTATTTGTTTACCTGAATTGTCAACTACGCTTTACTTCCCGCAAGATGAATATAATTGGTCTGCTTTCGATCTTGCTGAAGGAATAGATGGTTATACCATTCAAACCTATCAAGCATTATCAAAAGAATTATCAGTATGCTTAGTAGTTCCATTTTATGAAAAAACAAAAAAACAATATTTTAATACAACCGTTGTATTAGAGGATGGACAATTATTAGGCTATTATAGAAAAGTGCATATCCCACACGATCCGTTGTTTTACGAAAAAAACTACTTTGCTGAAAGTAATGAAGGCTTTAAAGTTTTTAATACAAAGTATGGAAAAATTGCTGTGCTTATTTGTTTTGATCAATGGTTCCCTGAAGCTGCTAGAATTTGTACGATGCAAGGGGCTCATCTTATTTTATACCCCACGGCTATTGGCTATCGTCAGGATAAAAAAGCACTTGATAATTATAAAGATGCATGGGTTACTATTCAACGAGGACATGCCATCGCCAATGGTGTTTTTATAGCGGGTGTCAATAGAGTGGGTTCTGAAGGTAATTTAGCATTTTGGGGCAATTCATTTATTAGCAACCCTTTCGGAAAAATACTAGCCCAAGCTGACCAAGAAAACACAGTGATCATGGCAGATATAACCCCTTCTGAGAATGACCGGATTAGATATGGCTGGGGATTTTTTGCTAAAAGACGCGGGAACCTTTACACAAAACTGTCTGATCCAAAAATGCACGATATTGAACTCCCCGCCCCCCTATCCTATCGATTTCCTGCAGAATGGGAAAAGCATCAAGGCGTTTTACTTTTTTGGCCACACGATACTATAACATTTCCAGAATTAAAAAAAGTAGAACAAGTTTATATAGATATTATTGTAGCCTTACACAATACGAATAGTGAAAAAATTTATCTTTTTGTAACTGATAATATTACATTAGAAAAGATTCGTAAGTTGTTGATTGATAGAAAAATAGAATTAAGTACACTCGGTATTTTTGTATTTGATTATGCTGATGTTTGGTGCCGTGATTTTGGTCCGACTTTTGTTAAACATAAAACAAATGAACAAATCGCTATGGTTAAATGGGATTTTAACGCATGGGGTAATAAGTATAAAGAACTGTTGAAAGATGATGCTATTCCCGCAGAGCTGAATAAATATTTAAACCTACCATTCTTCAGAGCAAACTGTTTACTAGAAGGCGGTGCTATAGAAACCAATGGTAACGGTATTTTAATGACTTCATCGTGTTGTGTATTAAATAAAAATAGAGGTTATAACAAATTGAAAAAAAAATACATACATGATGTTGTTTCAAAATTTTTAGATATAAAAAAAGTTATTTGGTTGTCGCATGCTATTGTTGGTGATGATACGGACGGGCATATTGATAATTTAGCACGATTTGTAAATCAAACAACTATTGTCTGTGCTATAGAAACCAATAAAAAGGATACTAATTACAAACCTTTACAAAAAAATTTTAATATTCTTAAAAAAGCTAAGGATTGTCATAACCAGTCATTCCAAATCATTGGTTTACCCATGCCCAAGGTTTATTATAGAAAAAAAAGATGTTCAGCTAGTTATACTAACTTCTATATTGCGAATCATGCAGTACTCGTTCCTCAATTTAAGGTACCTGAAGATAAGCAAGCAATGGCGATTTTACAAAAACTATTTACCGATAGAGCAGTGATTGGAATTGATTGTTCACGATTAATATCTGGTGGTGGAACCCTACACTGTATTACGCAACAAATACCTTATTAGTAATCTGTTTTATTCAAAAAATATTTAACTTTACCTTTCGTGTTTTGTATGCCTACTTTAAAATTTATAGTAATGAGAAAGATAGATAAAAATTCATCATCATGGATTTTAGTAATTTGTTTTTTATTAGTTGCCCCTTTTGTTCAAGCCCAATCAACTATCAACAAACCACAGGTCTTTTTGTATCATGTTCTTGGTAGTAAATCAATTATACCAACAAGTCCTTTGTGGACATACAACAATGGATTTATCGTTACTATGAATAATGGCACTTTTTGGAAAGGTACTTTGTTAGAAAATGGAGCATCTGGTGTTATTTTTGGTGAGGATAGAACCAATGGTAATTATCCAATAGATAAATTTTTTATACCAAATGGTACACTCTATAACAATGTGGAGTGTAAAAATGGTTGCGAAGCTGTTATAGCTGGTATCACATACAATGATACCAACAAACGGGCAACTTTTTCTATGTTGAAATGTACACGAAAAAAAAAGTTAGCACATGGTGGTGCTATTTTTATGGATTTAAAACCTATTAATACAGAAATAAATATTGATTTACTAAGAGTTGATACGGTTATCAAAAGTGCACATAACGAATCATTGACTATCCACTATGCAAATAATCAATGGAAAGTGAATGCTGCTTGTGCTTGCATTTCGGACAAGACTCATAAAACACGCTACGATTTTCAAGGGTCATTTGTTCAATATGCTAATAACCAGCCATTTTTTGTAGCGAACAATGACCAATGTACATTCGATCAATTACCAGCCCATGCAATTCTATTTTACAATACAATGATTAAAAAATGGGAATTATTCGCTGAAAATGGGCAAAGAGGCATTGTATTTATAGAAAAATAAGATCGATAAAGTCCTTTTGCAGATATTTTGGTGTGCAACTTTTAAAAGGTCTAAATTCATTGTTATATTTGAAGGATAAATAAAAAACCGAGTATGAAAAATAAAAATATATATTCGCTTATTGTTAGTGGCAATAAAAAGATATTGGTTACCGGTTTTAGTTAACTATAAAATGTTATTAGACTACTTACAACAATATTTTAAGACTTTTGAAATGTCAACATACATTTGGTAAACTACTAATGAATTAAATTTATTTTGCAAATAAAAAACTATGAGAAAAAATCTTCTGATTATTAATGTTATTTTATTTGTTTTCTGCACTACCAACGCACATGCAGAGAATGATAAATATTCTGTTTTATTATTCCCGATCAATGGGCAAGTTATTGCGTCTAATCCTGCTTGGGATAACGATCGTGGAATTATTTTATTTTTCCAAAATGGTACTCTGTGGAAAGCAAACCTAAACCCCAATGGTCATTCAGGTTTGTTTTATGGCGTAGATACATCATACACTAAGACTGTATTTATCAATGATGCAAATGTATATAACAGCGATACCGATTGTATTCATGGATGCGTTGGGATTGTATCGATGGATTTGAATTTTAGCAAAACACCGCCATCAGCTGAATTGATACTATTTAAAAAAACTAAAGATCCTATTGGTAAATATGTAGGTAGTAAGGCTTATAATGTGCTTCAAGCAATTGATAAAAATTTATATCAGGAAGCTGGAATCTTTCCTGAGGGAACAATAAAATTAACTAATAATTTCGGAGATCGATTGACCGTTCATAATAATGGTGATCGTTGGTACATAGAAGGTAATTGTTCGTCTATTGCTGACAAAAAATCTAAAACAAAACTAAAATTTGAAGGCTATTTTACAAAAAATAAAGGTACTTATCCTGTTCTTGTATCTCAAGATGACTCTACCAGTTTAGATAATATTCCAGCACAAGCTATTTTTTTTAAGTCTCCAGACACAAAGACTTGGGAATTGCTTACTCAAAACGGAACAAGTGCTAGTATCTTTATTGAAAATAAATAATACCTGTGGATTTTAATGGGTAACTTATAATGGTCATTATCATTTTTTTTGCGTACCCACTAAACAAAAATTATTAAAGAACACATAAAAAAATAGTAACTTCGATACAAAATTACAACCATGGCAGACGAACATCCGATGCTAAAAGTCGTTATTGACAATATTACCGTAGAAGTTCCAGCGGGTACAACTATTCTTAATGCAGCTAGAAAAATAGGTGGTTCGGTAGCACCGCCAGCAATGTGTTATTACAGTAAATTACAAGAAAGCGGGGGTAAATGTCGCACCTGCTTAGTAGAAGTTTCTAAAGGAAGTGAGAAGGACCCTCGCCCCATGCCTAAGTTGGTAGCATCCTGTAGAACAACGGTTATGGATGGTATGGAAGTTAAAAACATTACAAGTTCAAAGGTTATATCTGCTCGTGCAGGCGTTGTAGAAATGCTCTTAGCAAATCATCCATTAGATTGTCCCGTTTGCGATCAAGCGGGGGAATGTCATTTACAAGATTTAAGTTTTGCACATGGACAAGAAAAAACAAGATACGAATTTCCTAGACGAACTTTCCCAAAAGTAGATTTGGGCGATTATATACAACTACACAT
This sequence comes from Phycisphaerales bacterium, assembly GCA_030053995.1. Classification (GTDB taxonomy): domain Bacteria; phylum Bacteroidota; class Bacteroidia; order Chitinophagales; family Chitinophagaceae; genus JASGCP01. The sequence goes on along the minus strand of JASGCP010000018.1, from coordinate 15,368 downwards.
GAATCGTTGTATTCTTTGTTATCGCTGTGTCAATACAGCTAATGAAGTCTGTGGATCAAGAGAACACGGTGTTCTGGATAGAGGCGATCATGCACAAATTGCCACTTTTATTAGTGAAAACCTTAAAAGCGAATTCATAGGCAATGTAATTGATGTTTGCCCTGTTGGTGCCCTGACGGATAAGACTTTTCGTTTTAAAAATAGAGTTTGGTTTACAAAACCTGTTTATGCACACAGAAATTGTCCTACTTGTTGTGGTGAAGTAACACTTTGGTATCGTGGAGATGATATTTTTAGAGTAACCGCTCGAAAAGATGAATGGGATGAAATTAAAGATTCATCAACAGGTAAAAAAGGCTGGATTTGTAATACTTGCCGATTTGAAAAAAAGAAGACAGCCGATTGGGTAATTGAAGAAAATGCCCATGTAGATAGACATTCCGTTATTGCTCAAGGACATTACGAACATCAGACAATACCAAAAGAAGCATTGCCCGATGTTCTATCTGGGAACGATCCCAAAATACTCATGGATATTCATACCGTAAGTGGTGTAAATGCTCCTGGTAACAACCTTGGCGATATAAATGGTCCTGCTCATTCAACAGACTTTCATGAAAATAGATAGAACTTATGATTGCACCAACATTAATTGATTGGTTTTTTATTATTCAGAAATTGATTCTTATTGTAATCATTGTTTTGATCACTTTAGGACTTGCTTTATATACTACTTTTGCAGAACGAAAGATAGCCGCTATTTTGCAAGATAGAATAGGACCGAATAGAGCCGGTTTATTTGGACTTTTACAACCGTTGGCCGATGGCATAAAAATGATTTCTAAGGAAGAAATTATCCCTGATCATGCCAACAAAAAACTATTTGTTTTTGGACCAGCTTTAGCCATGATTGCGGCATTAATGACGAGTGCCGTTATACCATGGAGTAGTGATATTATTATTGGTGGTAAACATATTGTACTACAAATAGCCGATGTTAACATAGGTATCCTGTATGTTTTTGCCGTTGTTAGCATCGGTGTTTATGGGATCATGATTGGAGGATGGGCCAGTAATAATAAATTTTCGCTACTATCTGCCCTACGAGCTGCATCACAAGCCATTAGTTATGAATTGGCGATGGGCATGTCTTTAATTTCAGTACTCTTATTAGCCGGTACGCTAAGATTGAGTGAATTAGTCCACCAGCAACAACAAACCCACTGGAATATTGTTTATCAACCTTTAGGATTTTTAATATTCTTTATTTGTGCAATGGCAGAATGTAATCGTGCACCATTTGATTTAGCTGAAGCTGAAAATGAATTAAACTTTGGTTATCATCAAGAGTATTCATCAATGAAACTTGGATTTTATTTGTTTGCTGAATATATTAATTTGATTATGAGTAGTGCTATCATCGCTACTATTTATTTTGGCGGATATGATACCCCTTTTCTTTCACCCACCGCCTTTAGTATCAATACAATGGCTCTCATTGGTGTCATAACCCTACTCGTAAAAATATTTATCTTTGTTTTTATATTTATGTGGATAAGATGGACGCTACCAAGATTTCGATATGACCAGCTTATGCGACTAGGCTGGAAAACATTATTACCCCTATCATTGCTCAATATGATTGTAACCGCATTGTTTATTCTACTATCGCATTAACAACGGATTAGGTAATTGAAATTGAAAAAATACTACACACAATGTTGTTTTTAACACAGCAAGATTTTTAAAATCAAGTTGTTAAGGATTAGTGTCCATGCTCTTCCATATATCCTCCTAAATTGTCGCTGTTATCACCATCCGCAATGACTTCTTTCACCTCAGGGATCAATCGCTTCATCATACCCTCAATGCCTGCTTTTAGCGTAATCATAGAAGAAGGACAACCATTACAACTACCTTGTAAGGTTAATGATACAATACCTTGATCATAACTTTTAAAATGAATCGCCCCGCCATCCATTTCTACAGCAGGTTTAACATAATTTTCAAGAAGTTCCTTTATTCTTTTAATAATTTCATCATCATCTTCAGATACAGTAACATTAGTATGTAATGCCAACATCAATTCCTCGTTAATAACCATTTTACCACTTTCTAAATATTCTTTGAGAAACTGTTTCACGATAGGAACAACATCATCCCAATTTGTATCGGGGTTTATTTTTCCTAAAGTAATAAAATTACTAGCAATAAAAACATTTTTTATAAAAGGGAACCTAAATAATTCTTTAGCTAGGAGCGACGGTTCAGTCTGGGCCTCGGATTCAAAATAGGCTACTTTGCCAGGATAAAGCAAGATATTCGCAACAAATTTCATGGTCTCAGGATTGGGAGTAGGCTCAATATAGATACTAACCACCGGGTTGCCAGTTTTTATCATAGCATGATCTTTTAAAAATGATACAAGAAACTAAATAATGTACAAAGTTAGCCTTTATTTTTAACATAAACACTAATCGATTAAACCCTGTTTTTTTTCTGACACAATTCAATAAGCACCCCATTGCTTGTTTTGGGATGTAGAAAACAAACTAAAGTATCGTGAGCACCATTTATAGGGGTATTATTAATTAGTTGAAAACCTTCGGTTTGCAATCGATTCATCTCAGCAACAATATCAGTTACTTGAAAAGCAATATGATGAATACCTTCACCGCGTTTCGTAATAAATTTTGATATACTACTATTCGTATCAGCACTCGACACGAGCTCTATATCTAATTGGTTGGCCATTTTAAAAAAAGCCACTGAAACACGCTCAGATTCTACAAACTCTTGATGGTGACAACTAGTGTTGAGTATTTTTTCAAAAATAGGGACTGACACAGAAAGGTCTTTAACAACAATTCCCAAATGATCGATCGTAGCCATAAATCTGCGTATTTATTTAATTTTATATTAGATTTGCCAATTACTTTAATATGAGCCCCCCATTTTTACTCATGTTTAATAAAGAAGTACACTTAGCTAAAGGCCTCTTTAACACGATCAAAAAAGTTTTTATGTTCCTTAGGTGGCTTAGGTGTGAAGCCGGGTGATTTTGCTAAGGTATCAATGATATTCTTTTCTTCTTTTGATAGATCATCCAATTGTGGTGTCCAAACATTAATATAAATTAGTTCATCACCAATATCACCGGTTCCAAATCTACCACCCATTTCTTGTATTTGCGGGAACCCCTTTCCTTTAAGACGGAGTATTTTACCGCTTTGTGTTCCTTCGGGAATTTTAATTCGTGCTTTAGCATCTATTGTAGGAACTTCAATTTGACACCCTAAAATAGCATCCGGCATAGAAATGTGGGCATCATAAATAACATTGATCCCCTCACGATGCAAAGAAGGATGGGGTTCTATTTCAACTTGAATAAATAAAATACCAGCCTCCCCCCCCCGCTCACCTGCATTACCTTGACCATACAACTGCAATACCATTTTCTCATCTACAACACCTGCAGGAATATCAACTTTGACAATTTCTTCACCATAAACCCTACCATCACCTTTACATAATGTACATTTGGCCATAATAATGCTACCACTACCATTACAATCATGGCAGGTTTGTACAGTAGCCATTCTTCCAAAAGGGGTATTCTTAACACTTTTAACCTCCCCATAACCTTTACAAGTTGGGCATGATTGGAATCCACCCTTATCTTTAGCCCCCGTTCCATTACACTGTGTACAAACAATGTATTTTTTAAGTTTTATATTTTTAGAAACACCATGCAGAATATCTGTAAAATTAATTACCACCTTTGCACGCAAATTACTACCAGGTTCACCACCACGCACCCTACTACCACGACTATTACCGAAAGACGAACTACCAAACCCACCACCAAATATGTCGCTAAAGTGCGAAAAAATATCCTGAACATTAATATTGTCACTACTAAATCCACGAGCCCCTGCACCAGGACCAAATGCTTGATGTCCAAATTTGTCGTATTTAGCCTTTTTATCCGTATCACTCAATACATCATAAGCCTCTGCTGCTTCTTTAAACTTTTCCTCTGCTTCCTTATTATTAGGGTTTCTATCGGGGTGATACATCATAGCCACCTTACGATACGCCTTTTTAAGCTCATCGGCACTAGCATTTTTATTAACACCTAATACTTCGTAATAATCTCTTTTCATAAAAAATAAGTTAAAAATTTATTTACCAACAACTACCTTTGCAAAACGAATTAATTTATCATTCAAATAATAACCTTTTTGAACTTGATCAATAACAACTCCTTTTTTCTCTGCATCATCAACCACAATCTCTGTAATAGCTTCATGTTTTTCAACATCAAAAGGCGTTTGGATACACTCCATTTCTTTTAGCCCTTGGTTCACTAATTTAGTTCGTAATTTTGCAAACACCAAAGCAATTCCTTCTTTCTGTTGTTCTATGTTTGTACTATTTTTAATTTGATCTTCAGCTCTGTCGCAGTCATCCAAAACTTCTAACATAGACAATACAACCCCTTTACCAGCAGTTTGAATCAGTTCAAGCCTTTCTTTAGCTGTCCGTCGCTTATAGTTTTCAAAATCTGCCATTAATCGTAAAAACTTGTTCTTTTGTTCATCTAAATCAGCCGTCAACTGCTCAATTTGTTTTTTTAATGCATCTGTCTCTTGACAGCTTGATTCATTAATACCATTTTGTGTATCAACTATATCTTGGCTATCAAGTTGTTGCCCATCTTCTGAATGAGCAGATGCAGGTTTATCGGTACCTGCATTTTCAAAAATAGACTCTTGTTTCATAGACGAGTCGGGAGATTCTGCTTTTGAATCATGTTTATTCATATATAGATATTTTTTAATAGTTTAATCTTATAAAATCCCAATCAATAATTTAGCAAAGGTATTATTTTTTTTTTTTGATTGATTAAAAAATATGTTATTGTACTATTATGGAAAATATGCTACTATCAAAAAACAGATTAGAGACGACTTCATTATGATGGATTATGTGTTAGCCCATTCGGTTTATATTGCCCCCAAAAATGTATTCAATTAAAAACTGCATCATAAAAAGGAAGATGAATGAGTACCTTCATTAAATAATAAGTCTAGTATACTCATGTTAGGAATAAACCCATTTCTATCTTTAAAAACCTGCCAATAGGGTTTAAATTTGGTAGTCTGTTCTAAATTAAAATGTACCTGATTTGTTGCTTTACCCTCCCCGTTATAACCACCGTCTTCAAAAGGTATAAAACACACAGGTTCATTATTTGGAATATCAAGGACTTCATGTTTTATAACAATATCACAATGAATACCAAGTACCTTTTTTATCCATCCCAATGTACATAAATTTAAGTCAAAAAGATAGTCAAATCGCCTTTCTATAATTTTTGACAAATCGTCATAGTAGTGCTCAAAATAGGGGGAGCGGTTATAAGCCGTTTTCAACGCCTTTAGATGATATTTTTGCCAATCAAAGTGGTAACTAATTAGGGTATCCTTCCATAATCTTTTTGAATCTCGCCCACCCCTTAAAGGAACGGTTAACAACTGTGTACCATTAGCTGTTGCAATAACAGTTTTATTCGCAAAAGACATTTTTTTACACCTTTCATATAAATGTATTTCAATATTCGATTTATAAACTATATTTTTTATGTAGTTAATATTTCCAAAATATTGTAAATCAATATTATACATATTAAAAATAAAAATAAATTATATTAATTATATAATGCTAAAAAATGTATAAAAAAAATAAAAAAAAATTATAATTTTATTAAAAATAATAAATTTAAGTTGTTGTAAATTATGTAATTATGAATATTTACTAACACTAAATTATTTAGTTTAATTATAGATGATTATTTTTTTATAATGCTAAATTTTTAATCAATATATTTTAATATTAAAAAACGGTAAATATAGTTAATAAATACGGGTATCTATAAAATATTTTTTCATAGTGATAACGCTTAATTTTCACCTACCCTACCATTTATTATTTTGGTTGTTATTTTCATTGAGTTGTGTAAGTCGCCAACTGAAATTTTTCAGGAGTTATCAACAGTTTTTCTACAAGTAAAAAAACATGACAAAAAGTCAAGCATGTTGTTTTTTAGTAGTAAATCTATATAAGTTCTTAGAAGGCTCTATGAGCGGATATTGTATCTGGTATTGGTTTATTTCGATGCAAAAAATCACAAAAAATTATTGCTAACCAAGGAGCTAAAGAGACTCCTTTTGTTCCTAATCCATTCATAATACCTATTTGCGGATATTTTTTGTGCAAGCCTAAAAAAGGTCTACGGTCTATTGTTGTTGGGCGAATACCTACTAAATGATTAACTAACTCAAATGAATCTTTTATATGACTAGTAATCTCTTCCAGCTTTTTCTGTTTAAAACTTTCGGAAGGAGTTAATGCTAAATTTTCGAGCTCATAACTACTGCCTGCCCACCAAAGATTAGGATGATTGTAAAAAGTGAGCGTAGTACCTCCAAATTTATAAATATATTGCTTATCGATATCATTGCCAAACTCAAGAATAATTGCTTCCCCTTTATTAGGTTTAAATGGTAGGTGTTGCCAAAAGGGGTTATATTGCCCTTGTATGCCCTCACAAAATATAACTTTTTGAAACGGCACCCCATCATAATATACAGAATGCCTGTCAATCAATTGTAATTTTGAAAAATCGAATTCTGTTGCAATAATCAGTTGTTGCTCTTGCAAATAGCTTTTCCAATCAGCTAATAAACGCTGAACGGCAATAGAATAAGCAGGCTGTATCTGATACATACCAAAACTGGTTTGAATACGATGTAGCAAATTGTCTTTTGTACAACGGCAAAGCATCGTATATTGCATATCATTAATTCGTCGCTCATATTCATTTTGCATTTGTATTGATTGCGGTATTGCTACTATCGATTTAGCCGTTATATAATTTGACCGTAGCATAGCCCCTAAGGATTGGTAAGTTTTCGAAGCTACAGGGAATAGTGTCTCAGCCCGCCAACTAGTTACTAGTCTTCGTCCCGTTACTGGGTTCATAATCCCCGCGGCTACCGAAGATGATTTAACAAAATAAGAACTATCAACAACTCTAAAAGACTTATTTTCTTTAGATAATTGAAACTGTAATAAAGTTCCTGCTATCCCCTGCCCTACAATTAAATAATCAATCATATAAGAGTCACTAAATATATTAGATGGCTATATAGTTATAACCTCATTTTCTAAAACATTCTTATTACAAACAATCCTTATAACAGTTGATTGTTTTTTCCAATCCCATGTATAAGGCATCTGCAATTAGAGCATGTCCAATACTTACTTCTTTAACAAAAGGAATAGACTTCGCAAAAAATGTCAAATTATCTAAATTTAAGTCATGCCCCGCATTGATATCGATATTCATATCTTTAGCCAGTAAAGCGGTGGCAATATACGGCTCAATAGCCTTTTTAGGATCATATTCAAATTGTTTTGCGTACTGTTCCGTATATAATTCTACTCGGTTTATGCCAATTTTTTTTGCTACGGGTATATGTGCAACAATTGGGTCAATAAATACAGAAACACGGATGCCATGATTTTGAAATAATTGTGTTATTTGTGTCAAGTAGCTAACTTCAGCCTGCATATTCCAACCATGATTACTTGTTAATTGGTTTGGACTATCAGGCACTAAGGTAACCTGATGGGGACAAACTGCTAACACCAAATCTACAAACTGCGGAACTTTAGGATTACCTTCAATATTCAGTTCCGTTGTCAGTACTTTTTTAAGATCATAAACATCGGCATAGCGAATATGGCGCTCATCTGGTCGTGGGTGGACTGTAATACCATCAGCCCCAAAGGATTCAATTTTTTTAACAGCCTTTATCAGATTAGGTAGATTACCACCACGAGCATTGCGTAAAGTGGCTATTTTATTAACATTTACACTTAAGGAAATAGACATGACATAAAAAATTAATTAAATACACAATATAAATCGGTCAGCTACATTAAATAGAATCGCTTATGATTATTATCATCGACATTTTGATTGAGATTATCACCTAACAATTCTTTTAAATCATTTTCAATGTTACACGCAATAGAAGTAATAGGTGTATCAGTTGGTTGATTTTCAAATGGGTCTTGTAGCAACTTAGCAACTTTATGAATTAAAAAAAAACAATTACCAATCACAACCGTAATGATACCATCAAATAAATAAGGTATATCTTTATTGTTTAAATGTAAATTCATTTGTAAAATGATCATAAATAATACAGTAAACCAAGAAACCAAAAGACCATATAAATTAGGGAAATGAGTGTTTTTAATTCTTTCAGCTTTTCCCATAGCATTACTCAAATCACTCAAACACTTTTGAATATAAGTGGCTTGTTGCTCTGAAAAAACATTTGCTTTTAATAACTGTTGCGTATTTTCACTTTGAAGTAACAGAATCATATTAGCAATATTATTGCAATCCTTCAACCTATTCACTTCAACATTTATTAAATATTTATTTAATGTTTCTTGTGTATTATTTTGCTGACGCAGTTGTTGTGCTACAATAAAAACCCAACATATTTGCCTATTAATAAAATTACGAATAATAAATGGATTAACTGAGCTATTAGAAGTTGTAATAGATAAGAAATTTCGGGCAATATTTCGCGATTCACCCACAATTTCGCCCCAAAAAATCCGAGCATCCCACCATCTTAGGTAGGAGTACCCTAATAAAAAAGCTAATAATAATGATATGCAGGTACCCAAAACAGTCGTAGGAATTGACAAAGATGTTGCAATTAATTTTTGCAATATATTTTGATTGTAAAATAGCAGGGTGTCTATAAATAAACATAATATAACGGTCAATATAAACTCTCTTTTTATTAATCCCAACAAATAAATTATTGGTTTTTTTTCTTTAAGAATCATGCGGTTGCGATTTATAATTTTTCTTCAAAGTATTCAAGTCTATTTAGTATTTAGTAAATCTGTCGATTCTCTATTTTTTCTTCAAAATTATGTTTTTTGTATGTTATAATAGTGTGCAAGTATTAAATAGATTTTTTTTTTGAATAACTAAAATATTTTATTTAACTTCGCAGGGTTATTAAATAATTTAAAAAACATTCCAATCATGAAAAAAATTTTGTTCCTTTCTCTTATCTCTTCATTTATTTTAATGTCTTGCGGTGGTGAAAACAGTGAAACTAAAACAGATAGTACTGCAGTAGCACCTACTCCAGCAGCAACGGTTGATACAAATACAATCCCTGCAACTCCAATTCAACCTGCTATGCAAACACTAAAAAAAAGTACACCTGTTCATCATAATACTAAGAAAAAAGCTCATTAGTACTGTAAAAGAATAAAAATACAAAAGCACATCTAACAAGATGTGCTTTTGTATTTGTTTAACTCGTAATATTTTATTTTAATTAATTTAAAGTTTTTAATATGAAAGGAAATTATGTGTCATTTTCTTTGTTTTTGTTTGCTTTGATATTTTTTGCATCATGCAATAACTGTAGCAATACACAAGCGGCTACAACCGCTACTACGGCCGATTCTGCAAAAATGATGGTCGCTTCAGATTCAACAACCAATGTTGATAGTGCTACACAAGATACAACTGGTAAAAATACAGGGGCGGAAGATGAAAAAGATGAGAACGAAAAGGAAAAAAATTAGTTGATAATTTTCCTTCATTCTTAAATATTCATTAGGTCTGTATTGTATATTTTTTACGCAATTCGGTGTATCGATAATAAATATTTTTATTAAATTTATTATCGTTTTGTAACTTTTTTCATCTATTGGGATTAAGGTTCTATTTTTTAGATAAATAATCTATTCCCTCTAGATTATTGTACGCAAAATTTATATTTAAAAAATAGATAAATAGTCTTATGCTAATAATTTATTATTGGCATGTTGAAATTTGATTGCATATATCTTTACAGTCATCTTGTAGGAAACCGTTATCTATATCAAACCAGATCGTTTTTTTATTTTTCCTAAACCAAGTGAGTTGTCGTTTTGCATATTGCTTTGTATGGATACTAACTAATTGCTTAGTTGTTTCTAAATCATGTAGTCCATCTAAATAACAAAATACCTCAGTATATCCTACTGTTTGTAAAGATTTCATATCTTTATATGGTCGTACTTTTTTTACTTCTTCTATCAAACCTTGTTGAAACATATCATTAGTTCGTTGCATTATTCGCTCATGCAAGGTTTTCTTTGAGCTATAAAGACCAATCGTTATAATATCAAATGGACGTACTTTCTGTTTAGCAGTTTGATAAGATAAGATAGACCGCCCTGTTAATAATTTAACCCCTAAAGCACGGATAATTCGATGCGGGTTTTTTATTTCACCAACATCCCAAAACCAAGGATCAACTAATTTAATTTGTTCTTGTAAATATGTAATACCACCCATTTGATATTGACACAGTATTTCTTGCTGTATTCTTTGAGGAACAGGTGGTATATAATCTAATCCATTACAAAAAGCATTAATATAAAGCCCTGTTCCACCGACCATAACGATTACATCATTGTGCAAAAACAATTCTTCACATTTCTGCAAAGCATAAGTTTCAAACAGTGCTGCACTAACATTATCATGTAAAGAATGTGTATTAATGAAGTGATGCGGTACTTCCGCCAATTGTGCGATACTAGGCTTAGCGACACCAATATTTAACTCATTATAACACTGACGCGAATCGGCTGATATAATTTCTGTATGCAATTCTTTAGCTAAAGATATAGCCAATTGTGTTTTACCTATAGCGGTTGGTCCTACAATAATGTAAATTTTTTTTTGTGATACGCTAAGCATGCTTAAAAGCCGTTAAATTGCTTTTATTTCAGCAACGATTTTTTGAATAATTTCCTTAGCATCACCAAAAACCATCGATGTTTTAGCATGAAAAAACAATTCATTTTCAATACCGGCATAACCTGGTTTCATCGTACGTTTATTAATGATAATGCATTTCGCTTGATCGACTTCTAAAATAGGCATACCATAAATAGGAGAAGTTGTATCAGTTTTAGCTGCTGGATTAACAACATCATTAGCACCTAATACAAGTACCACATCCGTAGTTGTAAATTCACTATTTGCTTCCTCCATCTCTATTAACTTATCATACGGCACATTTGCTTCTGCTAGCAAAACATTCATGTGTCCTGGCATCCTGCCTGCAACAGGGTGTATCGCATATTTAACCTGTACCCCTTTATTTTCTAATAATTTTTCAAGTTCATGACAACTGTGTTGTGCTTGAGCAACAGCTAAACCATATCCGGGCACAATAATAACTTTGTTTGCATAAGCCATACACATGGCAACATCAGCGATCATTATTTCTTTATAAACACCAGCTTGTTTTTGAGTAGTCTGATTTTGAGCGGAACTACTAAAACTACCGATTAAAACATTTTTCAAACTTCTATTCATTGCTTTGCACATTAAAATAGTCAGTAATGTACCTGCGGCACCGACTAAAATCCCACCCGTTATCATCACACGATTATTATAAAGAATGCCAGCTATTCCAGCTGCGACACCTGTAAAGGAGTTCAATAATGAAATCACGACAGGCATATCTGCACCACCAATGGGCAATACAAAAAAGATACCGTAAATAAAAGCAATAAAACAAGCTATTAACAAATAAACAATAGGTAAAATACCTGACTGACTAGTAGATGATAAATAAAAACTTCTTAAAGGTGTAAAATATAGAAATAGGATAACATACAGAATTAACGAAAATAGAATGAATAAGTTTACAACATGTTGCCCTTTAAAAGATATATCTTTCATAGTGCCATTTAACTTGCTGTAAGCAATGATGCTACCTGAGAATGATATTGTTCCAATAATCATACCTACAACGATAATGAGCAAATTACTAAATGAAATTTCATGACTTGGCACCAACCAAATATGATTATTGGGATCAAAAGAAGATTTGCCAATTAAATATTGATACTCCATGATAGCAATAAGCATAGCACATGCACCACCGGTACCATTAAATAAGCTAACCATTTCTGGCATTTGTGTCATCTGAACTTTCTGTGCAACACGCACACCAATAAGCGTTCCTATTATCAAGGCTACAAATATCCATGAGCGATTATTGAGTACGGTTCCGTCATCATTGTGGTATAGAAAAATCGTAGCAACTATTGCTACGATCATTCCAAAAGCAGCGGTAAAATTACCTATCCGTGCAGTATCCGGGTGCGATAATTGTTTGAGACCAACAATAAAAGCAATAGAACTTACTAAGTAAATAACAATAAGAACGCTCATGAATTTTTAGGGTTAAAATATATATCTAAATATGTGCAACATCCTATTTCTTTTTTTTAAACATTTTTAACATTCTATCAGTAACAACGAAGCCGCCTACCACATTTAAAGTTCCTAAAAAAACGGCACAAAATCCAATTACTAAAGAAATATAATCGTTTTCATGGATACGCCCCATCACGATAATCGATCCAATCACAACAACCCCGTGTATTGCATTAGCACCACTCATTAAAGGCGTATGCAAAATACTAGGCACTTTGCTGATCACCTCCACACCTAAAAAAATTGATAAAATGATAATGTATGACAAATCGACATTCGATTGAAAAGCATTTGATAATGATGACATATCCATATAACAATATTGTAGTTTAAAATTATAATAATTCTTTTAATCGCGAATGCACCATTACGCCATTATGGCATAAACAACATCCCTGAACAATATCGTCAGAGAAATTTATATTGATTTGCCCATCTGGATTTGATAAAAATAACTGTAGAAAATTAAAAATATTTTTACTGAACAACTTACTGGCGTCATAAGGTACAGTACTCGCTAATTGACTATGCCCTACAATTTGTATTCCTTGATGGGTAACTGTTTCTCGGTCTTTTGTATAAGGTGTGTTACCGCCAGTGCCAGCAGCGAGGTCAATAATCACGCTACCCGGTTTCATTGAAGCAATAGCCTGTTCAGTTATTAATATTGGTGCTTTTTTACCAGGTATTTGGGCAGTTGTAACAATAATGTCAGCTTTAGCAACCGACAAAGAAATTAATTCTTGTTGTTTAATTTTAAATGCGTCAGACTGTTCCACGGCGTATCCCCCTGCTTTACTTGCATCTGCAACGCCGGGTACCTCAATAAATTTTGCACCCAAACTCATAACTTCCTCTTTTACTACGGGTCGGGTATCAAAAACTTCAACAACGGCTCCTAACCTCCTAGCCGTAGCAATGGCTTGCAAACCAGCAACACCTGCTCCTAAAATAAGAACTTTAGCTGGTGGAACACTACCTGCCGCCGTTACAAACATAGGAATATATTTTCCGTACAAATAGGCAGCCATAACAATCGATTTATACCCCGCAATATTTGCTTGACTACTTAAAACATCCATAGACTGGGCACGGGTGCTACGCGGAATCATATCAAGACTAAATACAGTAATATTTCTTTGACATGCCTCTTTTACAAATTCAGTATTACTCAAAGGGGAAAACATACCGATCAGTATACTCCCCCCCTTCATACAAGATAAATCAGATATGGTTAATGGATGTATTGACAGTACCAATTCACTATCTAAAACTTCTTTTCTCGTAACTACTTTAGCGACTTTATTTTCATAATGCTCGTTGGATATAAAAGCAGAGCATCCTGCCCCTTTTTCTACTTGAACAACACAACGCTTTTTTTGTAATTTTTCTATTTCATCAGGGAACAAGGATACTCTTTGCTCATCTAAACCTTCCTTCAGTATACCAATTCGTTGCATGTATAATATTATTAACTTTCCTCACCAATATACAAATTTGTTTTTGTATAACTAACGAATAATTTATATTTTATGAAGAATGAGGAACGGCAATATCAAGACTTATGTCGTAGGGTACACAAAATTTGGTGCCCCTATCTTATAAACCATCGTTATGCCCTATCCTTCTATATGCAATCATAACTGATAATTTATTTTTATAAAAAACCGAGCATTTGTATTTAGTTACATATTTAATAATTTTAAACGACTATCTTAATCAATCAAAGCTAGTATGCTGATTAACTTTTACAAATAAAACTTATAGAATATGGCAGGTATTTACATTCATGTTCCTTTTTGTAAAAAAGCATGTAACTATTGCAATTTTCACTTCTCTACAAAAACAAATAAGAAAACTACCATGGTTGATTGCCTGATTAAAGAAATAGCGTTACAAAAGGTATTTTTACAAAATCATCCTATTGAAACTGTTTATTTTGGTGGTGGTACGCCATCGCTATTAACGCCTATCGAAATAGAAAGAATTTTGGAATCCATTTATAAAAACTACAAAATAAATGAGCCAGAAATTAGCTTAGAAATTAATCCTGATGATGTAAATATTGCAGATGTAAAACAATGGAAACTTTTAGGCATTAATCGTACAAGCTTAGGGGTACAATCATTTCATGATGAAGATTTACAATGGATGAACCGTGCCCATAATGCACAACAAGCACAACAAGCGATTGACATACTGCTTACACACCATACAGGCAATATAAGTGTCGATTTGATTTACGGACTACCAACACACGACATAAATAAATGGTCTGAGAATATCAAAAAAGTTATCGCTTATGATATACCCCATCTTTCTTGTTATTGCTTAACTGTTGAAAAAAAAACCATGCTATCAAAAATGATTGATAATAAGTTAGTAACACCTTTGTCTGAAGAAATGCAAGTTGAACAATTTCTACTTTTATTAGATTTTTTAGAGCATGCACAATATGAACATTATGAGATTTCAAATTTTGCTAAAATAGGGTTTAGAAGTCGCCACAACAGCAATTATTGGAAACAGATGCATTATTTAGGAATAGGACCTTCAGCCCATTCATATAATGGTCTTACAAGGCAATGGAATTGCTCAAATAATCAGTTGTATATTAACGCCATACAGAATAATCAAATACCTTCAACGGTTGAGCAACTAACTGAAAAAAATAAAATTAACGAATATATAATGACTGCTATTCGTACAATTGAAGGTATTGACCTGTCGTATATCAGATTGAATTTCTTTGATGAGCTGTATATAAAGATTGAAAATATTTTAGCGTTATGGGTTTTAGACAACAAAATGGAACAGGTTGTCCCTAATCGATATGTTTTAAATAGGGCAGGGAAATTAATAGCTGATAGAATAACTGCTTCATTGTTTCAATAAAATTTAGCTTGCAGGATGAATGCATTTATTGGCTCTATGACGAAATGAGTGGGTAAGTTAGTTACATTTTATATTTGAT
>JASGCP010000139.1 GCA_030053995.1 Phycisphaerales bacterium | reverse complement strand
ACCAAATTATCATTTTTAAAGTCATCAAACTTCTAACATTTTACCCACCCTTTTCATCATAGAGCCCGCCCTTTCTTTTTTATATTATCCAATTTACTAACAACAATTATGTAAGCGGTCTTTGCTTCTGCAATAAGGTTGTGATGATACAAAAACTAAGAAGTAGAATAAAAAAGATTTAACTTCACCAATCAATAGACAATTTAAAATTGTAAAAAAAGTTGATGGTAACACAGGTAATGCTATTAAGGATATATTTTTTGTAATTCTATGAGTAGTAAAGTACGCTATTTTTCTTTAGATGTGTTTAGAGGTGCTACGGTGGCATTAATGATATTGGTTAATAATCCGGGCAGTTGGTCTTATGTCTATCCTTTTTTGGAGCACGCGTCATGGAATGGATGTACGCCAACGGCTGATTTAGTATTTCCTTTTTTCTTATTTGCCGTAGGTAATTCTTTATCCTTTGTTATGCCGAGTTTGGCACAACAAAAGCATGGAATATTTTGGCGAAAAATTATTAAAAGATCACTACTCATATTTTTGATTGGTTTATTCTTGAATTGGTTGCCCTTTGTTAAATGGGATCATGATGCATTGGTTTTTAAGGCATGGACAGGAATAAGAATAATGGGCGTGTTACAAAGAATAGCACTATGCTATTTTTTTGCGGCCATTATACTGCGTTATTGTAGCTTACGCATTTCTTATGTGTTAGCCGGTGCCCTATTAATTGGATACTACTTGCTTTGTATTTTTTTAGGTGATCCGCAGATGCCATTTTCAATTTTTGGTTGGTTTGGTACTTATTATGATGTCAAAATATTCGGGATATCCCATATTTATCAAGGGGAAGGAATCCCCTTTGAAGTAGAAGGTTTATTAAGTACGATACCGGCGATTGCCCAAGTAATGATCGGTTATTTTATAGGTCATTGGTTACAAAAACAATCTAAAAATTTCGATTTAATTGCTAAGCTGTTGTTGATCGGGTGCGTACTGACTTTCATTGGTTATGTTTGGGATTATCATTTCCCTATTAATAAAAAAATTTGGTCGAGTAGTTTTGTTATGTACACGAGCGGACTGGCGGTTGTTGTTATGACTTTTCTTATTTATTTTATTGAAATCAAAAAAAATAGTGCCAATATATTCACTAATTTTTGTACGGTGTTTGGAAAGAATCCTTTGTTCATTTTTATTATGAGCGGGGCTATACCAAGGATATTTAATCTTGTACGCATACCTGATGGAACAACTGCCAACGGTTTAACAAACTTTGTCAATCCATTTACTTGGTTTTATGACCATATTTGCACAATTTTTTCAGCCAATCTATATATCGATTCTTTGATTTATGCATTCTGTTTTATTATATTCATGTTTTTGTTAGGATATGTGCTTGATCGAAAAGGTATCTATATCAAAGTTTGATTCACCCTACTCTGCAAAATCCAATTAAAATATGCTTAAAGTTAATCGCAATATTGTAACCTTAGATGAGTTTACCATTAATCAACTAAGGACTTTTTCAGCGGCAACGGGTGAGTTAAGTGCATTATTAAGAGATATTGGATTGGCAGCAAAGCGTGTTCACGTGGAGGTTAATAAAGCTGGGTTGGTTGATATATTGGGGGATACCGGCGAAATTAATGTTCAAGGTGAAGCAGTTAAAAAATTAGATGTTTATGCGAATAACCAGTTTGTTGGAGTTCTTAAACATGGTGTCAGCTGTGCCGGTGTAGCGAGTGAAGAGCTGGATGATATTTTGCCTTTTAATGAAGTGGTTAGTAATAAAAGCAAATATGTTGTACTTTTTGACCCATTGGACGGAAGCGGTAATATCGATGTTAATGTATCTATTGGTACTATTTTTTCTATATACAACAGAAAAACAGCACTGGGCACGCCCGCTGATTTACAAGATTTTTTACAGCCTGGAAGCCAACAAATAGCCGCTGGTTATATCATTTATGGCTCTAGTACGATGTTTGTTTATGCAACTAAATTAGGGGTGAATGGATTTACTTTAGATACTTCGATTGGTGAATTTTGTTTAAGCCATCCCAATATTCAATGTCCCGCTCAAGGTCAGTTTTATTCTGTTAATAATGGGAATTTTTACGAATACAACAAAGGTGTTCAGGAATATATTGATCGGTGTCAAAGAAAGGATAAATCAAATGGCGGTCCTTATTCACAAAGATATATTGGTAGCATGGTAGCTGATGTTCATAGAAATCTTATGAAGGGTGGAATTTTTATGTATCCGGCTACAATTAAAAAACCTAACGGAAAACTACGGCTATTATATGAATGTAACCCTTTTGCTTATATTGTTGAAAAATCGGGCGGTATGGCTACAAACGGTCAAAATAGAATCTTAGATATTATTCCTACCGAACTGCACCAACGAACGCCTTTGTTTATTGGTAGTAAGAATATGATGACGGAGTTAAACGAATGTGTTATGAGTAAATAAACAGATTATATTATGCAGATATTTATCTGTTAATATTATTATTCTACAAAACAAACTGCAATAGCCTATTAAAATAACTTTTAAGATTGCCACTAAAGATTAAGAAAAATTAGCCCCTTTAAAAAAACTAATGTTTTTCTACATGTTGCGTCTCCGCAGAAGGTGCCATCATAGTTGCTCGTTCTTGATAATTAGCACTGTATCTTGATTTCAAGTTTTGAAACGAGTTGCCTTCATAAAGGAAAACAAAAATAAACCATATAAAAATAAACAAAGGAACAACAATTGTAAAAATGAGTCCGTCTTTTTCATGCTTCAAATGCATAAAATAGGCTACAATATAAAATGCCTTTACTAACATTAAAATAACAATAACGCCTTTAATAAAATAATGTAACAAGCCTACCGGCATATCCATTAAGCTAAAACCTAAAATCAATTCAATAATGGTAAGCACCGACAAAATTATCGTAACCCGAATCACTTCTTTAACAACTGCTTTATGAAGGGTTTTTGAAGTTATAGGATCCGCTGATAAAGTGTTACTCATATTTTATTGAATTATAGATAATTAGATAACGAAAAAATATTATTATAAGGATTACTAATTAAATCAAATAGAAACAAGTGAATACAAATACCCACACTAAATCTACAAAGTGCCAATATAATCCTGTTTTCTCGATCATCAAATAATGACCTCTTTTTTCAAAAGTACCGGATAGCGTCATAATTAACATGACAATATTGATAACTACTCCGGTGAATACATGGAATCCGTGAAATCCGGTTATGGTGAAAAAGAAATTAGTAAAATCGGTACCGGCCATTGTTCCGTCAGCATTTGGAAAAGGATTTCTTCCCCACCAAGCTCCTTCGTGAAAGAGATGATGCCATTCCCATGCTTGGCAACCTAAAAACATCGCACCGCCAATAATGGTGAGTAGAAGAAAGTAAGCAACCGTTTTTTTCTGCATTTGCTTACCAGCCTGCACAGCTAATACCATGGTTACTGAGCTAATAATTAAGATAAAGGTCATGATACTGACAAAAACAAGTGGGGCATGTTTACCTTCAGGCATAAAAGGATAGGCACTAAACACAACATTGGGGTTTGGCCAATTGCGCGAGGCAAATCTTGTAGTACCATAAGAGATTAAAAAGGCACCAAAGGTAAAAGCATCGCTCAGCAAAAAAAACCACATCATCAGCTTGCCATACTCGATATTAAAGGGACTATGTCCGCCACCCCATAATTTTTCTTTAGGCGGGTTTAATGTGCTTGCAGTTGAAACCATATTTTAGACTTAAATTTTTGATTGGGCAAATCTATTAATATTTTTTCATTTTTGTTAAAATGAATAACGAAATATTTTTAAAGATAAATATTGTACGGTGCTTATTATCATAACGAATGTTCGGTATTTACAACAAGGTTTTGTAATATTAAATAGCCGTTTTTTATTACAATCAATCTTTATAACGAAAAGAAAGGGTAAAATGACTTAAAGCGTAGTCCATTTTAATCCTCTTCCTATTAACTTAAACTTAGTAACTTTCTGCACATCTAAAGCAAAATGGTACATTATCGATAATACAATCGGGGCTTACAGGAACACATTGAGAGCCAAGGCTATAACTATAACATCTATTATCATGATTGTAGAATACAAACCTATCCCAATCAGTGTTTGTTTTTATTGTATCAGGTACATCAAAATATGCCTTGTTTACCATGTTTTGTCCAAGATTAACAACTGGTATATTATCAGGCGTTTTAATATTAGTGTATGGTGCATATTCAATGCCTTCCGCCATTAATAAATCATTAATTAAGGTTATTGCTGTTTTAACACTATCAGTAATATACTTTGATATAGGATATTCTTTTGCTAAATTGTTAATAAAGTTTGTATCTAACCCCGCAACTAAAATTGGGATAGCATCATTTTGTAGAACTGCATTTTTATAGCTTGTTGCAACAGGACCGTTGAGTTGATTGAAATTATTATAATAGTCTATAAAACTTTTTGTTTCAAAATCAGGGGCGGCGAAAACAAGCACAGGAACCCTTATCTGCCCCTTACTAAGTTTGAGCGTACCATTTTTATTTGCCGTATTGATTGATTCTATAAAAGCACAAGATAGTATATGTACTAATGCCCCGCCAAAACTTAGTCCTGTAAAATAAACGGTTACAGGTTCATTATTTTGCGTGTTTTTTTGGATAACCTTTATTAAATATTCAATGAAAGTGCTATTTCGTAGGGTAGGATTTGTATTATCCCTTAAAATAACGGTATTCATAAAAAGTGTGTCCATGCCCGATGATATCATCGGGGTGCCCGTAGTAGCGTATGGAAATATATCGGTGGTAAAAATATCAGCTACCAACTTATCACTAGTCTCTGTTTCGAGTAACCCTGGTACAGAAACCGCATAAGTGTTAGGAATATACTTGTTTTGGTAAATCAATAAAGGTTGTGCCGTATTATAGTTATCAGCATTATACCATACTAAAGACCATTTCTGACTGGTAGATAAAATTGGTTGTTGTAAAAAAAAATACACATTATCTACAAACGGGGCATTAATGCGATTTGAAATAGCCGATAAGGTGTGCATCTCTTTTATTTCATCAATCGTAACAACATTTTGTATATCACTCTTTTTTGTGCAAGCTACAACTACCAATAAAATTAACAAGAATACAATGTATATAGCTTTTAGTGGGTAACGAATAGGCATATTATATTTTGCGTAATTTATGAGTGTAATTATTTTTTAGATAAATTACAACTATTTTATCGAAACACGGGCAATTATTAAAAAATAGCTAAATCATTGTTTAAGGTGCTAAGAGGTTTTATTAATGAATAATGGTTAGAACCTTTAAATGTTT
>JASGCP010000138.1 GCA_030053995.1 Phycisphaerales bacterium | reverse complement strand
CATGCATTATTCAAAGGTAGTAAATTGCGACTTAAACGCCTATACCTATTAATTATAGTATCAAACAATCCAGTTTGGTTTAATTTGACTTTGAGTGAATCTCCATTTCCCTTTGCATAAATAACAAACTCATAAATGGCTTCGGGTCGTACTGAATTTTTAAATGCTTTCTTGAAACTAACACATTCATATTCAGCAAGAACTTGATTAACCGTAGAATTACTTGATAGGTTTGAACTATCGTTAGTTGGATGTGCAGTCTGATTGGTAGTACGCACAAAAACAGTGCAATGGGTCTGTGAATAGGTTTTCATATAACCTACATTAACAAGCATTAACATGCTTATAAAAATTAAATTTTTGTATTTCATTTTTTAATTTTTTAATAGTTTATGTGTTTTGTAGTAAAGACCTTCTTTGGAAGAAAGTTGTAGATAATAAAGTCCTTTGGGAAAATCTGTTAAGTCAAACTTAATTATATCTCCTTGATCTAATGCTTCAATTGTTATTTTTTGCCCAATCTCATTAAACACAGAGTAGTTTACCTTTTCACGAAGAAATTTAGGTATTTCAATTATTACCTTTCCTTGAGTTGGATTTGGAGAGATTTTCACCTCTTCTAAATAAGTTGGTATTGTAGAAATACTAGTAGGTTTCAAAACTTCACAATCTAATTTAAATTTATTTAAATTAGTATCTATCATTGCATCTCTATAACATCTTAGCCCACCACTTGATGCGGTAGGTATTAAGGTATATGAATGACCTATGAACGAAGAACCATTTATTACTCCTAGCCGTTCAATCAATATTCCTAATGTAAAAACACTAACAGGCGTTTTTTTACTCCAAATAATTCGAGAATTTATACCATTAATTGTTATGTTCTTTATACTATCAACAACAATAGAAAACGTAGTGTCAGTTTTAGGTAATGGTATATAAGGGACATGATATGTAACAGTATCTCCAACTTTTACATTAAAAATGTATAGTGGATAAAATCGGCTAAAGTTATCATTATAATAAAAAACCGTATCACCACTTACGTAAGTGTAAATAGGCTTTTCGGCATTAGTGTCAATAATTGTTCCTGAAAAACTTACTTTAATATTTCTAGTAATAACTTTTGAACACAACTTCCCATAGTATGTGGTGTCTTTCAAAGTTTCATATTTTAGATAATTTGATGATCCATCACCAAAATCTTTATGATACTCAGAATACCAAACTGAATTTGGCGGAGCAAAAACAGTTTGTGCATTCAAATTTATAGCTAAAATAAAACTATAAAACAAGATTAAAATTGATTTTTTCATAAGAAGTTTCATTTAATTGTAAGAAGTAAATGTAAGAAATATTTTTCTTTATGGAGGGCTTTTGTTCATGCGACTTTAATTTATAGAACAAAAGTATTATCAGGTAAACCGTTAATGTAATTTTTTACTTGGTAATTTGCCAAGTTGTAGTTGGTAATATGTACTTTAGCACTTTACAAACTTCAGATTTTCTTATGGCTTCTAATAATGCTACACTAAAAATTGGTCAAAACATTCGTAAAATTAGAGAACTAAAAGACCTAAAACGTGAATATGTTGCTCAGAAACTCGACATAAGTCTTAATGCTTATGGAAGTATAGAAAGAGGGGAGACAGACCTGCATTTGTCAAGACTTGAACAAATATCTGAAGTATTAGGCGTTGAGTTGTTTAGGCTATTCAACTTTGATAATAGCATAGTTTTTGATGTACACCATAATGAACAAGCGCATACATACAATAGTGTTGATAATATACATATCCAATCTAATAAAGAACTGTCGGACTTTTTAAATATTCAAATCAAAAACCAAGAAAATCAAAATAAGCTAATTGAAAGTGTTGTTGAAATGGTTAAAAATACAACAACAATTATATCTCAATTGAATAAAAAGTAAGTGGGTTCTAAACTAGCAAAATTCAATTACAGATACTAAATCTTCGGCTAAAAAGTTCGAAGTTTGACCTACTTCCCTCACTAGACTGGACTGACTACAAATATTAGTGTCAGTCCAGTTTTCTATTATTAGAACCCTTGCCAGTTCTGCATATCAAGTCAATGACCTCTTTCACTTTTGTGGTTTGAAAAGCATTATTTTCAAAAGACATTTTTCAGGGTAAATCAGACCTATCAATTTCTGTTTTACTGGCAAAGTCGCTGAATCTTAGAACTGTGACAAGCTTCGCAGTAGTTGAGAAGCATGACTAACATAGTCCATCAGGTTTGCGTCTATGGCGATCCAACTCTTTTTCATATGGATAATATTCACGTCTTACACTTATCAAAAAAAATGCTTTTTTGCTGTTGCGAAATCCCAACGACATTGCGTGATACAAAAACAAATTATCTTTACCCCACAATATGGACAATCTTCAAGCCAACAATAGCAATAACCCTGCCGACAAGGACTATGAAAATAGTATCCGACCGCAAAGTATTGAAGATTTTTCGGGACAGCCCCAATTGATAGAGAATCTCCGCATTTTTGTACAAGCAGCCAATCAACGTGGCGAAGCACTCGACCATATTTTGTTTCATGGCCCTCCCGGATTGGGCAAAACAACACTATCAAGGATTGTAGCCAACGAACTCGGTGCCAATATCAAAGAAACCAGCGGCCCTGTGATTGAAAAGCCTGGCGACCTTGCGGGTGTTTTGATTGCACTCGAACCTCGTGATGTTTTGTTTATTGACGAAATTCATCGCTTGAGTACCGTGGTAGAAGAATACCTCTACGCAGCAATGGAAGATTTCAGGATAGACATCATGATAGATAGCGGCCCAGCGGCAAGGTCAGTACAAATCAATCTCAACCCATTTACACTAGTGGGTGCTACTACCCGTTCGGGTTTGCTCACTGCGCCTTTGTTATCGCGTTTTGGTATCAAATCTCGTTTGGATTATTATAGTGCCGATGTATTGCAAGGTATTATTTTACGTTCTGCAAAATTGCTGAACGTTAAAACTACTTCTGATGCGGCTATGGAAATTGCCCGACGCAGTAGAGGTACACCACGTATCGCCAACGGACTATTACGACGCATGCGCGATTTTGCGCAGGTATTGGGCAAAGGAATAATTGATATGGGTATTGCCGAACACGGTTTGCGTGCGCTTAATGTAGATGCCAATGGCTTGGACGAGATGGACAATCGTATTTTGACCGCCTTGATTGATAAATTTAAAGGAGGACCTACAGGCATTAGTAATATAGCTACGACGGTAGGCGAAGAAGCTGGAACAATTGAAGAAGTGCATGAACCTTTCTTGATACAAGAAGGCTATATTGTGCGTACACCCAGAGGCAGAGAGGCTACGGAAAAAGCTTACAAGCACCTTAATAGGGGTGGATGGCGCGGCGATGGGAATACTTTATTTTAGCTATTATTTTCAGAATTTTCTATTAGTTTTTTGTTTTTCCAAATCGAATGTTTACTTTGTACTAGTTTTGTAACCAACTCATTAACGCAAATGAAAAAATTTACCTTATTCGCATTGGCTATTACAGTATTCGCATCTTGTAACAAAGAAGTAAAGGATACGAGTACAAGCCCATTCAATACCATATCTGAAAAAAGATGGCAGATGACCTCTTACATGTACAATCAAATTGGCATTGATGTAGAGCGAATTACCGTTGTAGATACCTGTGTTGCAGATGATTATTGGACATTAAAGTCGGATTTTACCAATTTGATTGATGAAGGTAAAATTAATTGTAGCGGAATCCAAACAAGAATTTTGGGTACTTGGGTGCTTCTTAATAATGCAACACAATTGCAGATTACTAGCTATGATATAGCTAAGTTGGGGCTTTCTGACGCTACTTACAATATACTTGAACTCAGTGCTACAAAATTGAAAATTCAACGCACAACAGGCGGTATTGTCTATACCTTTACTTACGCAGCTAAATAATTTCATTTCTTATTAAAATACAAATCCCAACTAAAATTTTAGTTTCCTGACTGTCTTTTGTGCCTCGTGCTTTTTCCATGCGCAATAGTACAAAATATTTTCGAAAATATCACTAATTTATGCTCTTATTAATAATTGCCTGCCAATCCCCGATAATGGTGGCTCTGCAATCATTTCAAAGTAGCTTATTGTTGCCTTTGCAAAAATTCAACCACACGACGAATAATATTGCCCAAATAAAAATGCTCGAAATACTTAGGCGGTATGGAGGATTTTTTACCTTTTAGTTCAATGATTTTTTGTGCAAATTCTTGTGGATTGGCAACAACAAAGAGCTTGCCTTTGGCACTATCTGAAGGAATACCAATAGCACCATCTTTGTACGAAATAGCGAAAAGATTGTAGCCCAATGCCTCTACAAGTTTTGTTTTTATACCCCCCCCCCATCCATTACCGGGTTTAAAAATATATCCGCCCCTTTAAAGTAGATAGAAATATCGGGTACAAAACCTTCAATAAAAACATTAGGGTATTGCTGTGTTTTGAGATCTTCGGGTATGTTTTTGCCGTCATATACAATGTCTGTTTCAGTTTTTTCGCCCTTCACTCTATCACTTGCAAAATCAAGACCAACATATTCTTCAACATTATTAAACAAATGCTTGTAAGGTTTTGTGCCACAACCAAAATCAAGAAGCCTACCTTTTAAATATTTACTTCTAACGCTTATTTCTTTATATAATGCACTACGAATAAGGTAGAGCGGATTAAAAAATATAGAAGTCCAATGGTTGGTGAAAATCTGCTTGTTACTATTCATAATTGAGGCAGTGAAGTTAGAAAAAATGACATAAATTGTTGCGATTTTCTTTCATAAGCCTAATCCTAAATAATCATTAATACGATGTTCTCTCGACACTGCTCTTGCCTATGTTCGTTGTTAATAATTAGATACAGCGATTTTTTACTGATTTAGCCTACTTTTACCACTCATTTTTTAAGCAGTTTTTACAATATGCTACATGCGATTAAAAAACGCACCCCAAAATTTTATTTTCTAAATCGCTGTTTTGGACAATCCGAATTCAAATTGCTGGACATTGGTGCTGGTAATCATTCGGCATCTAAATATGTTGAAGTTTTCCCAAATTGCGAGTATCATGGTGTTGATTTAGACAAAAACTATAATAATGATGCCAACGATTTTAGTAAAATGGCAGCATTTTATGAAATGGATTTAACCAAGCTCGAGTTTGATTCCATTCCAGATAATTACTTTGATTTTATCATGATGGCACACATTATCGAACACCTTCATAATGGTGATGCTGTTATAAAAGGCTTACTCCCCAAGCTAAAAAAGGGGGGACATATCTATATTAGACCTCTAACCTAAATAAAAGATAAGTACCTTTGACTTCCTATATGAGAT
>JASGCP010000017.1:14508-25713 GCA_030053995.1 Phycisphaerales bacterium | reverse complement strand
TACGGCTCACTGCGTTATCGAAAATGAATGGCATCGGATATATAGAAAGCGATTGATAGCGATTAAATTTTACTTACCTGCTTCTTTACAATTTTAGTATCGCTACCACTCACTTTCTTTGATATATTCGCCTTCACCATTTTCGATGGGCACTTCGTTCGCCTTGTTTTGCAATGTCCTTCCTCTGAGGGCATTTCGGCGATATACTCAATAGTAATCAATATGAAATAAAGATAAGCTACCCACCCTTTTCTGTCATAGAGCCAAAATGTGCTTGTGTAAAATACTTAAACAGAAAATTTAAAAAGGATACTTAAAATAATGTAATTTTGCCCCGTTAACAACTTAAATTCAGTTATGAAATCACACAAGCTATTAGAAGGTAAAAAAGGTATCATTTTTGGACCTTTGAATGAGCAAAGTATTGCGTGGAAAATTGCATTAGCAAGCTATCGGGAAGGGGCACAATTAGTACTCACCAATGCACCCATCGCTTTAAGAATGGGCGAAATAAAAAAATTATCAGAAGAATGTGGTCAAGCCCCCATTATTGCTGCCGATGTAGTCAACAACGACGATTTAAAGAAGTTGTTTGAGGAATCCGTAAAACATTTTGGTGGCAAAATAGATTTTATTCTGCATAGCGTAGGTATGAGTTTAAACATTAGAAAAGGTAATCATTATACACAATTGAATCATGATTTTTACCACAAGACTTTAGATATTTCAGCAATCAGTTTACATCGTGTTTGCCAATTAGCCTTAGAAATGGATATTATGAATGAATGGGGTAGTATTACGGCATTAACTTATATTGCAGCCCAACGAGTATTTCCTGACTACAACGAAATGTCCGATTCAAAAGCTTTGTTAGAGAACATCACACGAAACTTTGGGTATCATTTTGGTATTAAAAAGAAGGTACGCGTAAATACCATCTCACAGTCTCCGACAAGAACAACCGCCGGTAGTGGCGTAAAAGGGTTTGATGCGTTTTATAATTTTGCCGAAAAAATGAGTCCGCTTGCCAATGCTACGGCTGAGGACTGTGCCGATTATTGCGTAGCTTTATTCAGCGATTACAGTAGAAAAGTTACCATGCAAAATCTTTTCCACGATGGTGGATTTAGTTTTACGGGCATTACCGAAACCATCGTAGAAAAAATGAGCGAATGACGAATTAAAAAAGAACAGTATTGTATAATTCTTACACTTCTCAATAAAAATCAAATTAAATAATTTAATTCTATGACTAACGAACATGAACAACACCTCAACAAGCACGACATGGAAAACACAATCGGCGTATGCCACCATGAATCCTGTGCTCATAAAAACAAAGGGTTTGCGAAGTCAGTAATTGGTGCGCTCATTTTTTTTATTATTTTAATTACCATCATGGCTCATTACAGTGGTCCATTTGTTCCGCCTGCTAATAATAGTGCTACGGACAATTCGGCACCTACCATCTTAAAATAGATAAGTCCTTTTATACCCTCATTCATGCCTCGATCTCATTCATCAAGTAAAGATGATACAAAAAGTAGCACCGATAAAGAATTTGAAAATTGTATTCGTCCTTCTGCGGTACTTGAATTTCAAGGGCAGCAAGGCGTCATTGACAACCTGTTAGTTTATATACGAGCAGCTAAAATGCGGGGGGACGCTTTAGATCATATTTTATTTCATGGTCCGCCGGGATTAGGTAAAACAACTTTAAGCAGAATTGTAGCCAATGAATTAGGGGTATCCATTAAAGAAACAAGCGGACCGGTTATTGAAAAAGCAGGCGACTTAGCAGGTATTCTCACGGGTCTTCAGAAAAATGATGTATTATTCATAGACGAGATTCATCGTTTATCGAATGTTGTTGAAGAATATCTCTACGCTGCCATGGAAGACTACAAAATAGACATTATGATCGACAGTGGTCCCAATGCACGGTCGGTACAACTAACCTTAAATCCTTTTACACTTATTGGGGCAACAACGCGAAGCGGACTACTTACAGCACCTTTATTATCCAGATTTGGAATCAAGGAACGATTAGAATATTATGATGTAACAACACTAAAAAAAATAATTATTCGTAGTGCACAAATCCTCAAAATACCCATTACAAGTGAGGCGGCTCATGAAATATCAGGTCGCAGTAGAGGAACGCCCCGAATAGCCAATGCCTTATTAAAAAGAGTTAGAGATTTTGCACAAGTTTTAAATGACTCTTCCATTGATTTAACCATTACCAAACATGCCCTTAAAGCCTTACAAGTAGATGAGTACGGCTTAGATTTAATGGACAATAAAATTCTTTTAACTTTAATCGACAAATTCAAAGGTGGTCCTGTTGGTATATCAACAATCGCAACAGCGGTTGGTGAAGAGCCCGGTACCATTGAAGAAGTTTACGAACCCTTTTTAATACAAGAAGGCTTCCTTAAAAGAACGCCTCGCGGAAGAGAAATAACTGAAAAAGCTTTAAAACACTTAGGCAGACATCCTCATAGCAGTAATGCAAAAAACACCAATCAACGAACACTTGGGTTTTAAGTGTTGGGTTCTCTGACGAAAAGGGTGGACAACTTATCTTTATTTCATATTGATTACCATTGAGCATATACCCGAAATGCCCTCAGAGGAAGGGCGTTGCAAAACAAGGCGAATATATCAAAGAAATCGAGTGGTAGCGATAGGACAATAGTAAGAGAATATTGGTAAACCACAATTAATTAATCATTAAACATTGACCATTAAACATTAATTAAGCTCACCCTTTTCATCATAAAACCAAAAAATATCCCATTAAGTTACCTGATAAACAATTATTTTTTACCTTTGCAACATCATTATGAATACTAAAGAAACATACCTCATTAAATTACACGATTTTGAAGGGTCATTTGACTTATTGTTATTCTTTATTGAACGCGATAAATTGGATATTCTGAACATTCCTATCGCCAAGATAACCAACGATTTTTTAGACTATATCCACCAGCAACAGCAACTAAACATTGAGTTAAGTAGCGATTTTATTTTATTTGCAGCCGACTTAATTCGCATCAAAGCTAAAGTGCTGTTACCAAGAAAAGAGTTAGATGAGCAAGGCAATGAAATTAACCCTGCTGAAGAACTTGGAAAACGCGTTTTGGCTTATAAACGATTTAAAGAAATTGCTCAACAACTAGGTGATAAAGAGTATCTCCGTCTATTAATAGCTAAAAGAGGTAATATACAAGAAGAGTTTAATAAAATACTCGAATTAGCCGGTGAAGGTACTGAAATACAATCTATTACACTCTTTAAACTGATGAATACCTTTACCAAGGTTATGGAACGAATGAAGCTGGAAAAAACAAAGGTAAGACACACCGTTGTCCAATATAACTACACCATGGAAGAATGTCGTGAGACATTATCTAAATTTATTGAATTTGAAAAAACGGTCTCATTTGAAAAAATATTCTACATGTCCGAAAATAAAGTGCACGCTATATTTATGTTTTTATCACTCTTAGAGTTGGTTCAACAAAGAATGATTAATATTGCTATTGGTGTTGGTAGAAACAACTTTATTATTGAATGGAATACAGAAAATTTAGTCGCATAAATTAACGATTGACAATATTATTATCATTGTTATTTCTATAAAAAAATATATGATCTTTTTATTTTTACTAACCAGCTTTTTTTCAACAAATCAGCCATCATTGAGTGATTCGCTTCAGTTGTATGTTAACCAGCAAGTATTTAACCCCAACACTTCTTTTGAAGACTCATCAGCTACTTATCTAAGTACAATACAGTTAGATACCCTATCGCCTAATTCATCAATTATTATTGAATCAAAACAGGCAATCGATAGCCTTAGTATTTTAGGGCTACAAAAGCGACGATATAGTATAACCGACGCAGAAGATAATACACTTTATACGAAAGGATTTGCAGATGTGGCATTATATGATACCATTACGCTACAAGATATTAGAGAAAGCATCCCACTATCTGAACATGGCACCTATTATTTTTCGGTCATTTACATCCCTATTCATCCTGAATATGCGGCCATAGTTAATCTGGGACGCGAGTTTATTTGCAAACTGGTGTTGTAAAGTCAAACCCCATTCGATATTCAAGACCAATCAAGGATGTATGCGGGGTGCACTATTTTTTGCGATTTTTACGAATATCATGGAAATAGGCCGTATCCCTCATCAACATTTTACTATTTCGTTGAACATAATCAAATAATAACTCTTGCTCGCGTGGGTGAAATTTGTAATAAGCGAAACTGCTATAAAACTGTTGGGCGGTAACATGATGATGTTTAAATATTTGATCATACATCTTGATTCTTTGAGGTAAAAACTTAGGAGAATCTATAGGGTGTATAATGGATAAATAGGTATCAACCTCCATTAAGTCTAAGATAACACGAGACATAATACCAATATGTATAAACCCTTTTGGTTGTTTGAGCCCTGCAATATATTGGCAAGAGAGCAGGAGTAAGGTAAAAAAAATAAACAAATACTTATTCTTCATCCCAAAGCCTCCTTATATTTTAAAGCATGAGCTACATCTATTTGTATGAGCAGATCAACCGCTTTTTTCTTGTCGGCTTCCGCAGCTTGTGATAAAATACCAATCCATTCAATATATCGGTTGTTTAAAAAAACATCTCTTATCATAATCAAGGGATTATCTTTTACAAAATTAAATAAAAAAATAAATGTTTTAATCAAGTTCGTCCTTGCTTTTTCAGGTTCATCATACATTTTATCTAAACAGAGACGATAATACGAATAATAAATTTCGTGAATTGTGTGATAACGGGGGTTAGTTAAATTTTCGGCTAACCAATAGCGGTTTCGTAAACCATCAAACTGTTTCCACCCTACAATATTAGTCGCCTCTGGTGCATTCACAACAATATTAAAAGCTTTTGTATAAAAAGGTTGTCCTGCTTTTAGTGCTTGGCTATCATAATACATGCCCAATAAAATGTAGGCATAGTAGGCAAAAGTAGCCGATAAATTATCCGCTAAGGGCTCGGTACCGGATATTCTACTTTCGTTAAAATCAATAGACTGCGACTCTACATATTTAAAAATAATATCAGGATCTTGATAATTCAATAAAGTAGATTGATAAGTACTATGATAAGCCGTCCGGGCTACTTGAACCGATAATGTCCCCTTATAGATATTAATATCCTTTGTACTCTCTAAGTTTAATATAAAATGACAACCTATTTTTTCGTGTGGTTGAAACCTATCTGGTGTCCACCGGCGTGTATTCAAAAACTGCGTTAGTCTATTTTGCAAATTAGTAAAAATACGCTTATCAACCGTACTATTCACTTTAATGGTAACAACAGAAACTACCGCTTGCAATTCTTGTGCTCGTAAGTTATTAGTTATGCCTAATATTAACAGCAAACATAATATACTAAGATTGCATTTTCTTAAATACGCATTCCCGTATATCATTAGCAACCTCTTTTTTAGATTTAAGCTCAAAAGGATAGACATTATGCTGTTTATCAAAGATAGTAATTTTATTAGAACCATATCCAAAGCCTGCCCCCTTATCTTCCAAAGAGTTTAAAACAATCATATCTGCATTCTTCGATGCTAATTTTTTAAGGGCATAATCTTTGCCATTATTCGTTTCTAAAGCAAATCCTACAACAAATTGGTGTGCTTGTTTATGTTGGCCGGCGTAGGATAGTATATCAATATTAGGAATAAGCGACAAGGTTATCGCTTTACCATCATTTTTCTTCATTTTCTGCGTCATGAGATTTTCTACTTTATAGTCAGCGACGGCAGCACACATAATAAAAATATCTGACTGTGGCATAACTTGTGCAAATCGAGTAAACATATCGTCTGCCGTACGCACATGGGAAACCGTAATACCTTGAAACTGTGGCTTTATTGCAACAGGACCTAAAATCAGTTCTACCGTAGCACCATCCAAATAAAAAGATTCTGCTAAAGCAATACCCATGGTACCTGATGAGGAGTTGGCTATAAATCGAACAGGATCAATAGGTTCAATGGTAGGACCTGCGGTTATCACAACGCGTTTACCCTGCAAACGATTATTTCGGAAACAATGCTCTACCAAATACACCAGCAATTCTGCAGGCTCAGCCATGCGACCGTCACCGTACAAACCGCTAGCGAGTTCACCATGTCCTACAGGAACAATGCGAACACTGTGTTGTTGCAATATATGCAAATTGTTTTTTACAGTAGGATGCTTCCACATATCCTCGTCCATAGCTGGTGCTACAACAACAGGACAGGTAGCAGAAAGATAAGTAGCCATCAGGAGATTATCACAAATACCCATTGCCATTTTTGCCAAGGAGTTACAACTTAAAGGTGCAACGAGCATAACATCAGCCCATCTACCGAGCATAACATGGTTAGACCACTCATGATCATTAGACAAACCGATAAGCACTTTATTTTTGGATAAAGTCTCCAAAACCAAAGGGGACACAAAATTTACTGCACTGGGGGTAAGAATAACCTGTACGGTTGCACCTTCTTTAATTAAAGAGCGCAACAAAAATATAGATTTATAAGCCGCTATGCTACCGGTAATAGCCAATAAAATCTTCTTTCCTTGTAGCATATCAAGATCATTAATCTTTTAAATGTCGCTCATCGCGTACATTAACAATAAGTCTATTTTTAAAATATTCATCTAATGCCAAAATAGAAGGTGGCGGTAGTTTTTCATAAGTCATAGAATATTCAATGCGTTCTCTATTTTCGTGCAAATCTTCTAAATTATCAGCAGAAGACTTAAAATCTTCAAGTCCTTTATCCAACTCATCTTTAATTTTCTCATTAATTTTATTAGCCCTTTTAGTAACAATCACAATAGCTTTATATAAATTACCCGGTTTAGTTATCTGACCATCGGCATCTTTTTCTTCAGTCATATTTTTTAACTTTAAAAGATTACAAGGTTCAATAACATTTGACAACTTAGGATCTATCTGATTTTTTAGACTGTTCATTTTGTAATTTATTTATTTTTTGGGTTGACATTTTTTTAATCTTAATAATTTCTATTGCAAATGGACTCGTATTTGAAAACTGAAAATTAAACTCATCACACTCCTCTATAACCTTTTTAAATCGTTCAGCTTGTTTATCCTCAATACTATTCAATGCGTAGTGAAGGTACGATTTAATTTCCAAACTTTTATATTCCTCAGATCTTGACGACTCAGGATAAGCAACAAGCATATTTGCGAAATAAAGTGCGGCCGCCTTAAAATATCCTAAATTGTAATATAACTTTGCACTAGCAAAATCTTTCTTTTCAAGTGTAGCACGACATTTATCAATAACTTCTGTGGCATCATTAATCCGCTTTGATCCAGGATGATTAGCGATAAAGGACTGCATGATAGCTATTGCCTTTTCTGTAGGTGTTTGATCTAAATCAACGAAAGGGACTTCTTTATAGTAACAATAAGCCCGCATATACTCACATTCTTCGGCTTTATCGCTATTAGGGAATGTTTCTGCAAAGGTTTTAAAAAGATTTTCAGCATTAAGATATTCGTGCTGGTAGTAAGCCGTATAAGCATATTTATAAAAAACATCCTCATACTTATCCGTCCCTTTGATTAATGGAAATAAATTCTCAAAAAGCTGTTGTGCGTTATTATATTTCTTCTTAATATAATAATTTTCAGCAGCTCTATATTTCTCTTCAACATCGTCACTTTTAAGATACTTTTCTACAGTTGGCAAACAACTACTGAAGGTCATGCAATAAAACAAAAAAAGCCAGAAACAATTTTTATTCATAAAGCAATACCAATAATTTTAAGAACTGCAAAGGTAAGCATATTTTATTAAATAGGGGACATTCCGACTTAAAAAGTCAATTTCGATTGTACGAACATCCGTACCTTATTTGAACTTGATAAAAAAGAACAAATTAAAGGGGCTTATAAGAAGTTGTAAATGCTACAGAAGCAATATTAAGATTAGCGTTCCATCCTGGTATCTGCTGTGCAGGTGCCCATGTTTTACCAGCATCTAAACTGTAAGAATACAAACCACTATCACCAACAGCTACACAAGTAGAAGCAGATGAAAATGCCACCGATTTAATGAAAGTACTTGATGACCTTGATGTCCATCCTGCTATTTGATTTCCTACCGACCATGTTTTTCCACTATCAGAACTGTAAGAATAATAACCACTACCACCAACAACTACGGCGTTTGCGGGAGTTGCAAATGCCACCGCGTAACATTTAGTATAATTCCATCCTGATATCATTTGTGCAGGTGACCATGTTTGTCCCCCATCAGTGGTATAAGAATAAAGCCCCACTGACTTATTATTTGATAGATCATAACCACCGCCAACCGCAACCCCATTCATAGCGGTAGAAAATGCGACAGACAGTACTGTACCTATTAGTGTAGCCCTATCACTCCATCCTTCTATTGTTTGTGCAGTTGTCCATGTTTTACCACCATCCATTGTATTAGAATAGGCACCCTCATCACCCATAAGCACACCATTGGTACTTGATGAAAATGCAACTGCATTAATAGCCGCTCCCAGAGTATTCCAAGATATTATCTGAGTTGCATCCGACCATGTTTTGCCTCCATCAATTGTATAAGATGTATAGCCATCCAAAGCACCAATTACACCCATTGAAGATGACGAAAATGCCAATGATGTGGGCGTTTGATTAAGAGCTACAAAATTCGCAATAGGATCACCCACGAGCGACCAAGTTTTACCCCCATCGGTTGTATAAGAATAATAACCACTATCCCCAACAACTACCCCATTCATACCAGACGAAAATGCTACGCCTGCAACATTAAGACCACTATTAGGATTAATACCTGGAGTATTAGGCCACCCCGGTATTCTTTTTGGTATTGACCATGTTATACCACCGTCTGTTGTGTAAGCATAGAAAGCACTATCTCCTACAAGTAATCCATTAATCACCATACTACCAGGAGAAGCAACAATATTCTTTTTACAAGAAACGACAAACAAGATACAAGCAAAGAAAAACAAACATTGTATTCTATTGTATTTCATTAAATTAATTTTTAAAAAAAACTAAGCTCAATAAATCCTACACACTTTCATACCCTTGTGATAGATGCGGATGCAATCGAATTATTCTAATAATACTACCGATTTCCATGAAATAAACTGCTATCAAGAAGCCACACAAAAGTAACCCTACAACACACAACATAAAGCCCATTTTAAATTCTCTATAGCCTTTATAAATTCCCTTATTCTTCTTATACCTGCTCAAGCTATAAAACCCTAAAATAGTACCTGTTAATCCTAAAACAAACCCCACTACAAAAGAGCCGTAATCAAACAAATACTTAATTAAAGCTATTAAGAATGATACGGTACCTAAACTAACAATAGTATTTGTGTAAGGTATTGGTAATGGGGCTATATTGGAAAAACTTTGTTCTTTTGTTAAAGGGTTAATCCTTGTGCCACAATTATAGCAAAATAAACCGGCATGTGCAACTAAGGACACACCACAATTTGAACAATAAACAGGATTAACTTCTTCAGACACAAGATCGAATATTTTAATCAATTAAAAATTATCCTTCTTTTACTAAATCAATGTCCACGGTTGCGACTTGTTTATTACCAAAATCTATAGATATATTATAAACCCCTAACTCCTTAATACCAGCGGGCAAAGTAATTTTCTTTCTATCTATTTCAAAGCCCTTTTGTTCGTGAATAGCACGAGCAACCTGCAATGATGTAAGCGATCCAAATATCTTACCAGTCGCCGAGGTTTTAATTTTTATCGTTATGGGAGACATTTTCAATTTTTCGATAACATGATGAATCTGCGATAACAAAGCATCTTCTTTTTTAGATTGCACTTTGGCTAATTCCTCACGGCGTCTCAAATTGGTACCCGTTGCTTCAATAGCAAAATGAAAGGGAAATAAGTAATTACGAGCATAGCCATTTTTAACATTAAGCACTTCTAGCTTACTGCCCAAATTTTCAACATCCTTTAATAATATAACTTGCATATTTCTTTATGTATATATTTTTTAACAATATTATCTAATGAACAAACGGGTACTATTTCAATAAGTCAGTAACAAAAGGCAATAAAGCCATTTGACGAGCTTTTTTAACTGCTTCACTTACTTTCCTTTGGTATTTTAAAGAAGTACCGGTAATTCGTCTTGGTAGCAATCTTCCTTGTTCATTAACAAATTTCTTTAGAAATTCAACATCCTTGTAGTCTATATACCGAATACCATATCTTTTAAACCGACAGAATTTTTTTCTATTTTGATCCTGCTTCGAGGTAGTTAGATATTTAATATCACTATTATTTTTTGCCATATACAAAATATTTTTATTTTTTATTTAATCAAACAAAACACATTAAAGAGCCAAGCTATTGTTTTTTTTATTATTATAAGCAACAGCATATTTGTCTAACTTAGTAATAAGATGTCTTAAAACATTTTCATCTCTTAAAAGCTGTATTTTTATTTTTTCAATAAAAGTAGGATCAGCGGTAAAGTTAACGATCCAATACCAACCAGTAGTTTTCTTATCAATGGGATAAGCCAGTGTTTTCAAGCCCCAAATAGTAGTACTTACAATTTTACCACCATTTTGGGTAATAAAAGAGTCATACTTTTTTTGAATCTCTTTGTAATTCTCTTCTGAAAGAAGAGGTGTAAAAATAGTCATCAATTCATAGTCCTTCATGTTTAAAACATTTTTAATTAAAAAATTGGATAATAATCATCCCCGATGGATTTGTTTTTACAAACAAAAATTTTGCCAATAACAAAATTAGAGGAATGCAAAGATACTATTAAATATTTGCATAACCAAAACAAAGAACAAAAAGGCTAAATCATTTTTTGAGGTACTAATTTGAGGTACTAAAAGAAGGCAGGTTTTAACGCTCAATAAGAAAAATGATTGAGCATTATTTTCTTCATATATCTTTTATCAACTTTATAGTGCTCGTTTATTTACTTTTAAAGTACCGTTCAATTTTACTTTTTTGAGTAAGTGCCATAAAATTATTTTTAGATATTTTTTAACTTACGCCTTAATTTATTGTCAAAATAATGTAATTTTGCAAATAAAAAAAATCATAAACATGAA
>JASGCP010000017.1:5916-14408 GCA_030053995.1 Phycisphaerales bacterium | reverse complement strand
CCATAAAATTATTTTTAGCCCATTTTTTTAACTTACGACCTAATTTATTGTCAAACTAATGTAATTTTGCAAGTAAAGAAAATAATAGAAAATAATAAACATGAAAAAAAATAAAGCAGATTTAGGCTCTTTTCTTAAAAGAACTGATTTGAAAGATATTAAAAGTGCACGAGGCGGTGGGCATGTAAGTACTGATGCTTATATACATTTTCAATTGGCACTTGATGGAAATTGTCAAGGTAATAATCTACTTAATGTATGTAGTAAATTTATTTCAGGTGCACCTTGCAAGGTCGTCCCACCGGATCCTGGTCAAGCAATTTGTAATTTACATTGTGACAGTACTTCATGTTAACTGTTTAGATAAAATCTTTTTTTAGTTTCACAAGATTATACACTGCATCGTATTCGCCATCTATTAAAGAAGGCGTTCTACCAATCGCTTTCTTTGATATATTCGTCGCTACCCATTTTCGATGGGCACTTCGTTCGTCTTGTTTTGCAATGCACTTCCTCTGGCATTTGGCTATATGCTCAATGACAATCGATATAGAATTTAATTAAGCTATCCACTAATTTAATCATAGAGCCAAAGAAATCACTGCACTTGTATCGATTCGGCTTTAATGCGGTGCCCTAAAAACAAACGCGAATGGTCTTCAAAAATGGTATAATCATCAGTAGTACAATACTTATGCGTAGCAGAGCGGGTACAACGATCACGTAATTCTACATGGCGTTTTAAATAATCATCAAGACTATGGGCAACAATAGCTCCCTGTGATAAAAGTGTAATTGGGCGACTACCAATAATTTTTTTTAAGATTGGTTCGATAAGAGGATAATGGGTGCATCCTAATAAAATGGTATCGATATTGCTATTTTGACTTAAAAGACGCTCCAAATCTTGTTCGATAAAATAATAAGCTCCTGCACTTAAAAATTCATTATTTTCTATGAG
This sequence comes from Phycisphaerales bacterium, assembly GCA_030053995.1. GTDB lineage: Bacteria > Bacteroidota > Bacteroidia > Chitinophagales > Chitinophagaceae > JASGCP01. Next base: position 13,447 of record JASGCP010000017.1, on the reverse strand, counting down.
CGGTACCCACATAGGACAGGGGTGTTGATAAACCGCAACTTCTGGAAAAAACTTATTAATTTCTATAGGATAAGAGTTTGACTGAACGGTTCCTGAAGTACCTAATATGCCAATTACTTTAGTTTTAGTATGTTTACCAATTACTTCAGCCGTTGGTCTGATAACGCCGAGCACTCTTTTCGTACTATCAATATTTGATAAATCGTTTTGCTGAATCGTTCTTAATGCTTTTGCAGAAGCCGTATTACATGCCAAAATTACTAAGGGGCAATTTTGTTCAAACAGCCAACGAACGCAGGATAAGGTATATTGATAAACAACTTCAAAACTGCGATTCCCATATGGTGCACGAGCATTATCACCTAAATAGATAAAATCATACTGCGGTAATTGTGCTTGAAGTTCTTTCAAAACAGTCAACCCACCATAACCGCTATCAAAAACGCCGATTGGTGCTACCTGCAATTTTTTATCCATTTTAAGAGTAACAATAAACCGACCGCTACTGAATAATCATCAAGCCAAAATCATCCACACGGCTCAATTTAATAAGCCTTTTTAAAACTCTGATTATCAATAATCATCTTCGCAATAATTTCCTTCATAATTTCTGAAGTACCTGCAAAAATAGGTATCACACGAACATCACGATACAATCGAGCAATAGGATATTCTTCCATAAATCCATAGCCACCAAACATTTGCAAACATTCATCAACAAGATGCTTTAACACCTCTGAAGTTTTTAACTTAGCCATCGATGCCTCTTTAACAACATCTTGCTTATTAGCATATTTCCAACAAGTTGCATAAACAAATTCTCGAGCAACAGACACTTCGGTTGCCAAGTCTGCAATCTTATGACGCAACACCTGAATTTGACTAATTGGTTTTCCAAAAGCAGACCGCTCTTGTAAATACTGAAGGGTAATGCTTAATGCATAATCCATAATCCCCAGGCTCATCACGGCGAGTACTAAGCGTTCAATCTGAAGCCCACCCATAAGATAATAAAAACCCATACCATCTTCACCAATCAAATTAGAAACAGGGACTTTAACATCGTGTAAAAATAATTCCGCTGTATCAGAAGAATGCAATCCCAACTTCTCCAATTTATTAGCTGAAAATCCTTCAGACTTTGTATCAACGACTAAAATAGAAAAACCCTTTTGAGTTTTAACAGCTACCTCAACAAAATCGGCATGATAACCATTGGTAATAAAAGTCTTCGTACCATTCACAATAAAAAAATCACCTTGACGAACAGCGGCCGTTTTAATAGCGGCAACATCAGAACCTGCGTTAGGCTCTGTAATAGCTAATGCACCAATATAATCACCTTTAATAGCTGGGGTAATGTATTTCTTTTTTAACGCATCAGACCCCACTTTATAAATATGCTGACAAGCTAAAAACTGACTCGTAGCAAATCCTGCAGCTACGCCGGAGCACCCCATTCTACCCATCTCTTCCAAGAAAACAACCGAATAAAAAAAGTCAGCACCCATACCACCGTACTCTTCAGAAAAATCAAGTCCTAAATAACCGGCATCCCCCATTTTTTTCCATACTGCACGCCCTAAGTCGGCTGTTTTTTCCCACTTTGCAAAATTAGGTTGCAATTCCTTCTTAATAAAATCACGAAGACTACTTCTAAAAGCTTCGTGTTCTTCAGTAAAATAAAGTGATTTCATAATCTTTTTTTAACCTGTTAATAAAATTTCTTTTTATCCTTAGCTCGTGCACGCAATGAATCAGGCACGGCAAATCGATCACCAAACTGCTTTGCAAGGGCATCACATTGTTCTACAAATCGATCAACACCAATATAATCTATGTAAGAAATAGCACCGCCCGTATAAGGTGGAAAGCCCAGTCCCAATATTGATCCAAGATCGCCGTCTTGCGGTGTTCTTAAAACCTTCGTATCCAAACAACGATAGGTATCTAAAGCCATTGTATGCAAAAGTCTTTGTTGTATAACTTCATGGCTTAGCTGATCAATCTTACAAGCAAAATGCTTATTCAGTTCAGGCCACAAATACTTTTTACCTGTAGTTGGATACTCATAAAAACCAGCACCTTCTTTTTTACCTGGTCTATTTAATTGATTCGCCATTTTATCAATAGTCGCAATTATTTTTTTCTCAAACTCGGTCAAATCTTTCTTCTCTGACGCCGTATGCAAAACCAATTTAAGATTAACTTCATCAGTAACGGCAAGCGGTCCCACAGGCATACCTGCTTTTTTAGCAACATTTTCGATTACCGCAGGATGAACGCCGTCTTGCAACAAAGCTACACCTTCATAAACATATTGACCAAACACACGCGAAGTAAAGAATCCCCTACCGTCATTCACAACAATAGGAACTTTTTTAATTTGCGTAACAAAATCAATAGCCTTAGCAATAGCTGCATCGCCGGTTTCCTTACCAACAATAATTTCCACCAACGGCATTTTATCTACTGGCGAGAAGAAGTGAATACCAATAAAATTCTTAGGACGCACCGATCCTTTAGCCAAATCAGAAATAGGAATCGTGGAGGTATTAGAGCCAAAGAAAGCATCAGCCGCAATAACCGATTCCGTCTCTTTAGTAACTTGATTCTTCAACTTCTCACTTTCAAAAACAGCCTCAATGATTAAATCACAACCGGCTAAATCTTGAACGCTATCGGAAGGCGTAATTTTAGATAAAATAGCATCAGCTTTTTCCCGCGTTGTTTTCTTTTTAGCAATTTTACTTTCCTCTATTTTAACAGAATAATCCTTACCCTTCTGTGCGGCTTCCTTAGTAACATCTTTTAACACCGTAGGAATGCCGACTTTAGCAGCAACATAAGCCACACCAGCACCCATCATACCGGCACCCAAGATACCCAGTTTTTTAGTCTCACTTTTTTGTTTTAAAAAGGCTGCGGGTTTAGCCACACCTTTTTGTGCTTCGCCGACATTCAAAAATGTAGAACGAATGATATTCGCCGCTTCCTTGCTAAATAAGGTATTCATAAAATATTTAGCTTCCAATTCAAGCGCTTTCTCTATGGGCAAAGCAACACCATTATAAATTGCTTCCAAAACATTAGTAATATTGGGATAATTACCATGCGAATTTTTTCGAGCGTGGGCATTCAAGAAAAAGAATGGATCGTTAGCCCCTAACTTACCGATTGGTGCACCCGGTACACGATAACCTTTTTTATCCCAAGGCTGTATTGCTTGCGGGTTGTCTAATATCCATTTTTTTGCTACCTGCACCAGTTCTTCGGGTGTGTTAACTATTTGATGAACCAAACCGTCTTTCAAAGCCTCATCAGCCGTAAACTTCTTACTCAAGGTAATATATTCAACTGCTTTTTGCGGACCGAACAAACGCAAAAATCGTTGTGTTCCGCCAGCACCAGGCATCAACCCAATAGAACACTCAACTAATCCAATGCGACTATCAGCCCTTTGCAACATAATTCGGTAGTGGCAACCTAAAGCCATTTCACAACCACCACCTAAGGCATTACCATTAATAAGTGCAACAACCGGTTTACCACAGGTTTCTAACTGACGAATAGCTTGTGTTAATTGCATCACCGTACCCCAAAACACTTCTTTGGTAAGTCCTGGTCGCATCATACTTTTCAAATCGCCACCCGATAAAAAATCACTCTTAGCAGAAGCAACCACCACACCTTTCAGTGTTTGATCTTTAGCAACATCAGCAACCGCCAAAGCAAAATCCTTAATAGAATCATCATTCAAAACATTAACAGGGGAATTAGCTACATTAAATGTAATCGTAGCAATACCGTCTGCCTTTTGTATCGTAACATGTTTTTGCATCGTATCCATATAAAATATTTTAATAAATTATTTTAAACTCGTTCAATAATAGTAGCAACACCCATACCACCGCCAATACAGAGGGTAGCTAAGCCGACTTGCTTATTTCTCCTTTCCAACTCATCCAACAGGGTACCAACAATCATACAACCTGTTGCACCGAGTGGATGTCCTAATGCAATAGCACCGCCGTTTACATTGAGTTGATCGTGCGACACATTCAACTGCTCCATAAACCTAAGTGGTACAACAGCAAAAGCCTCGTTAACCTCAAATAAATCGATATCAGACACCTTCATACCTGCTTTTTTGAGTACTAAACGGGTAACTGGCACGGGACCTTCTAACATAATTGTTGGATCAGTAGAGTAAATAGCTACGGCTTTAATAACAGCACGAGGTTTTAAACCGATCGCAACACCTATTTCTTTATTACCAATCAACATAGCCCCTGCCCCATCAACAATACCTGACGAGTTGCCTGGATGATGCACATGATTAATTTTTTCTACTTCAGGATACTTATCGTAAACAACGGCATTAAATCCGCCCATTTCAGCCATCATATCAAAAGAGGTAGGTAGCTTAGCTAAATCCTCGAGTGTAGTCAACGGTCGTGCATGTTCATCTTTAGTACAGATAACATTACCCACAACATCTTTAATAGGCAACAATGAATTTTTAAAACGATCTTCTTTTTGTGCAACCCCGGCTCGTCGGTGTGACTCTACCGCGAAAGTATCTAAATCCTTACGACTATACCCATATTTCGTAGCGATAACATCAGCTGAAATACCCTGCGGAATAAAATAATTATCCATTGCTAATCTTGGTTGAATAGCCACCGCCATACCGTCTGCCCCCATTTCTACACGAGACATAGATTCTACGCCACCAGCGACTAATAAATCTGCATAACCAGCATTAATATACGCTGCAGCATGATTGACCGCTTCCAACCCGGACGCACAAAATCGATTCAGCGTAACGCCCGACACCCGATCGCCGTAGCCTGCTTGCTGTGCAACCGTTTTAGCGATATTACCGCCTTGTTCACCGGTCTGCATCACACAACCTAAAATAACATCTTCAACCTTCGAAGTATCTAAATTACTCTTCTGCTGTAAACCTTTTAATACGGCAGTAGCCAACATGGATGGCGATAATTCCATCAACGCCCCACCCTTTCGTTTGCCCCTTGGCGATCGAACATGATCATAAATATACGCATTCATAAAAAAACATTTTTGTTAGATAAGAAAAACACGCAAAGTTATACATTTTTTAACGAATTAAAAGATTAGTTTTTTTGAAGTTATAAATTAGGATTATTTGTTGTCTGAATCATACTAATTGCCCCCAGATAAATCTGCATGCAATTGATCTTTTTGGAACATTTGTTTATAATTTGTCTGAATTACGGATGCCACCGATTGCACGGATTATTTTTAGAATTGAATGATTGACATAATTTATTAATGCTCATACCGAACAACAAAAGTTAAACCAATTTATAAGCTATTATGGTTTGATACTTTGTGGGGCATTAAATATATTATCAGGATCCCATTTCCTTTTTATTTCTTGTAATCTGGGGTAGTTTTCAGCAAAATATCGAGTTTCCCAATCAGTATAGCCTGGATATTGATAGTTTTGATAAGATTCATTAGACCAGATATGCTTTGTGTCATTTGATTCGTAGAAACCATCCAACCATTCCACTGCTTCTTTTTCAATTTCAGAAGCGTGGGGATCTTTACCACCCCAAAAAACATCTGTATAAACATCAAAAATAGCATCACGATGAACAAAAGCGGTAGCAGTTCTGGGCACTTTATTAACGGTGCCACCCAAACATTCAAATTCAATAAGTGGCTGAAAACTATGATTTTTTAATGCAATATTTTTAAAATAGGTAGTGATTGCTTTAAAATCATTTTTTGATAAGGGCTTGTTTACAAAAGACGATCTTTTTAATTCTTTTAGGTCTAGTTCTTTAATTGGGTGCCTTTGATGGTCTGAAAAAATAATATTTTCTAAATAGCCGAGTCCTTCATGAATAGCATAAGTTGTACGCATGTTGATCATATCCTCCCAGTCTTTTTGTTTGAGTACTGTTTCACTTGGGTAATTTGGTGTTCCTGTCGCCAATATGGGTCCTAATGCTTTTTTTGCAGCAAGTCTGTTGTTGCCAATATAAACACCCGCAATGATGAATACAGGAATTAGTTTTTCTGGTTTGTTAGGATTAGCTTTATTTTTCAAAATAAGATGCATATATAAGGCATTATCATAATCCGGTTTCAACATTTGTTCTTGTATGGCAAATAAAACATCGGCTGCGTCATCAATAGAATACTCCCATACAAAAAGAAAACACTCGTCTGCCAGTGCTACCAATTTTATTTTTAAATAGGTAACAATACCAAAACTCCCGCCACCACCACCTTGATGTGCCCAAAACAGTTCGCTGTTGTGTTCGTTATTGGCTACTACAAAATCGCCATTCGCAGTAACTAATCCAACTTCTTGCAAAGCATCGCAACCTAAACCGTATAAAAGACTTAAACAAGATATACCACCACCTAAGGTAAATCCTGTTATACCCACAAACTTACAGTCACCTACGGGGCTAAATAGTCCATAAATGCTGGTAGCATAGCTATATTCGCCCAGACGAACGCCGGCACCGACGGTAGCTAATTTTTCTATTGGATCAACTATAATGCCTTTGATGTTTGCTACATCAATTAACATTCTATTGTCTAAGGAAGCATAACCTGCTGTGTTATGTCCACCCGCTCGTACACTAATTGGGATATTATATTTTCGAGCAAATTGTACTGACCTCGTAACATCGGCCGTACTAAAACAATATACTATCAATAAAGGCTTACTCATAAATTTGTCAGACAACCTTGCTAAATCATATTGGGTTGAAAATGGCGTTATAATAGGGCATTGTATTTCTTTTAAAAAATCATCATACCCTTCTTGTGCAATTTTATGTTGTTCTAATAATTCAATAAAAGCCGAAGGGTAACTATTGTCATAGTCGTATAGCGAGGGGGTATAGAAATTAGCTTTTAAAAATCTTTGAGTAACAGTTTTATCATCGTAATTAATTTTAGGAACCGGGTGAGGAGTCGATTGTGTTTGTGCTAACCCACGCACCCAAGTGGGCAGGGTTATGACAGCAGTTAGCGATTGTAAAAACGATTTTCTTTTCATAATGAATGATTGAGATTGCAAGGTAAAAAAAAAATGTAAAATTATTATTATTATTCTAATGGGGGGTAGTTCTTTGATAGGGTGGCATTACTATGGAGGTTTGCAAAATCTCGGTTAATAATTGCGAGGTCGGCTAAATCATTGTTTGATGTGCTAAGAGGTTTTAGGGTAGTGGAAAAATATTGTTGTTTTTGTATGGTCATTTTTCTTTTGTCTGAATCACAGATTACAAGGATTTCCTGTAATGCCATGTTTATCTGAGCTTAGTGTTTTTAGGACTGAAGGATTAGCACGATTTTTTCTGAATCACGGATTACACGGATGCCACAGATTGCACGGGAGTATTTTTAGAATTGAAGGATTAGCACGATTTTTTCTGAATCACGGATTACACGGATGACACAGATTGCACGGGAGTATTTTTAGAATTGAAGGATTAGCACGATTTTTTCTGAATCA
>JASGCP010000017.1:0-5673 GCA_030053995.1 Phycisphaerales bacterium | reverse complement strand
GATGCCACGGATGCCACAGATTGCACGGATTATTTTTAGAATTGAATGATTAGCACGATTTTTTCTGAATCACGGATGCCACGGATGCCACAGATTGCACGGATTATTTTTAGAATTGAATGATTAGCATGTTTTTTCTGAATCACGGATTACACGGATACCACAGATTGCACGGGAGTATAAAAAAGATTGTGTAAATAGGATTTAAGACTTGGTAAATGAAAGAGTAATTTTGAGATAACTATTGCCCCCGATGATATATAAATCAATTCCTCCACTATTTTCTTTTCTTTTTTATCTATTGTCTTCAATAATTTATGTTCCTTATCCATGATTAAACAGTTAGCAGAATGATTTTAAAAAATACCAATAGCATTCAAATTTATAGAAGACATGATATCCCAAAATTTTATTTGATTACTTGTGTGTGTGGGTGTATTAATGCCTCAAAGCAATAATAGTCAACAAAATGGTAATAATAGCAAAGCCACTACCCATAAACCACCTAAGGCTGTTATTATCTTTTTCAAGCGATTTAATTTCAGTATCCATTTTTGTATTTAAACCCATTATATCCTTTTGCAACCCTTCTATTTTAGCAATTACCTTTTCCATATTCTCATCGGTTTTATTATCAATGATATTTAAAATTGCATCCTTTGAATTCATCGGCAACTTGTCGATATCGTTAGCTAGTTTAGTTAAACCCATGAACAAAGATATAATATTTTTTTATTTTATTAACGCAGTTGTCTGAACCATGATTTATATGATTGAATAATTGGCATGATTTCTTTTGTCTGAATCACGGATTATTAGGATTGCAAGAGTTGGTATTTTGCAAATACACCTGCCATGTCTTGAAGAACTGGGAGATGTATGATTAGTTGAAAGAACCATATAGAAGGACAATGCGTATCCGAGATGTTGCCTTCAAAAAATATTATAGGAGCTTATTTACCTACCCCATTCATGAAAAAGCAAACATACATTTCATAAGGGACATTCACTGCACTTCGGTCATCATGAAACACAGTCCAAAAACTATATTACTTTTTAAATAAATTAACTATATCTCTCGCAGTTCCATGAAAAAATAAATCGTTTGTACGATCATAATAATCAAACGGCTCAGCGGTCCAACTATCAGTTTCATTTTTAAATGAAAATCTAATTTGTGCAATATCACAAGACTGCAATTTCACCATATCTTCGCTCGATAAGCTATAAAGAAATAAATACTGACCATCTACAACATCGTTGCTAACATTATCTAATACAGTTATCTTACTTCCATTAGTTAAAAAAATATAAACCGGAACTGCTATGGAAAATCGTTGATGTAGCCATAGTGAACCCTGCAACATTAAAATTCCTGCATCGCTATTTTTACCTATAGAAAATTGAAAAAATCCAGAAGTGCATTTACACTGAAATAAAGGAGTTGAAGAATATCGATTGTCACGACTATAAATAAAATTCTGAGAGTATGTTAAACTATTTAAGATAAAAATAGCAAATATTAAAATAAAAAACCTCATATTTTTGATATTGTAGGGAGGACAAAGCATCAGTTAGTAACTCGGTGAAGCTATTCTTTTTAAACAAATAAAAAGATTTTTCTTTTCGGCAAATCATTTTTTTGAGGTGCTAAAAGGTCATTTTTCTTTTGTCTGAATGACAAATTACACGGATGCCACAGATTGCACGGATTATTTTGTAATGAGGTGTGCATTGGGGGTGTTTTTGTCTGAATCGTGGATGACCGTAAAAAACAATACCATCTAAGCGATTAGCGTCATTATTTACAAAAACATCAATCCCTCCCCCAAAAAACAACAAACACAATACCATTTAAAAATTGACAAAGGGTTATTAATTTATTTTTTTTATATACTATCTTCGCTTGTTATGACACCATTACTTTTAAATAAACTGTTAGCTTATTATCCACATTTACTGTTTGCTCTTCTATTATCCATAATAGTTTGGCGAATATCTTCTTATTATCATAGATTCATAAAACTTGAAACGGGACACGCCAAAATTGAAACTAAATTAACGGCAATTGAGTCTTCGTTAGCAAACTTGTCATCTTCATTAGCAAATCTATCTGCTTCATTTAATTCTTTGGTTGCTTATTTAAGTGGAAAAGATAATACGATGAATGTGTCTATATTTGTAAGTAAAAGTCCAATGGAGTTAACACCTATTGGAACTGAAATATTAGAATTAACAGGTGGCAAAAAATACATTGACACTAATTTGCCCTATTTAATTTCTGAAATGGAAAAAGAAATTTTTAAATCAGGTCTGGATGTAGAAATTTTCTCTAAAAATCTTTTAATTAGAGAAATAAATTCTGATGGGTTTACACCTATTAAAAATTATATTTTTAATAACCCCGTTTACAAAAAGGATGACATAACTGTTTCACTCAATTTGGATATTGTTATTCAGATAATCGGTATTTATTTACGAAACCAATATTTTGTTAAATATCCTCAGTTGACGCGTGTTTTGTAATTTTTTTAAGGAGGAACATTTGTAAACTTTTATTTTTATGAAAAACGATACCACTTTTTCTGAGCGAGAAGGATTGTACAAACCCCAATACGAAAAACCAATTACAATTCGTCAAGATGCACCTAAAGAACTTCGGGAATTTGTTATAGCAACTTATAAAAAATTAACAAATAATATTGATTCACTTCGTTCAATCGTAACTGAGATATTAGGCAAGTTGCCTAATAAGAATAATTTTGGGGATAAATATATTCTGAGTGAAGTTGAAGACTATTTGTATAATTGCACTTGGTACAAAATTTATGATATAATTGAAACAATAATATTAAAACTTGCTAATGAACAATATATAACACAGTTTTCTAAGGACTTAAATATTTTTTTTATAGACAACGGAATTGGATGGCAGATTAAAGATGGAAAAGTAGTAAGTCGGGGTAACGAACTATTTGAAGCAATAGTTGAGAAAGCTAAAACTACCTTTGAAACTGCAAATCTTCCAACTTCAAAGAAAGAGATAGAAGCAACAATTGCATGTTTATCAAACCGTCCTTCCCCTGATATTACTGGTGCAATACAGCATGCTCGTGCCGGTTTGGAATGTGTTGCAAGAAAAGTAACTGGTGATAACAAATCAAAATTTAAGAATTTAATGAAAGTCTTTGAGGATAATAAAATAACTCCACAACCACTGCCGAGTGTAATTAAACAAATTTATGGCTTTGCAAGTAATGCGGCCGTACATGTGCAGGAAGGACAAACACCTAAATATGCAGAAGCGGTGTTAGTTGTGCATTTGTCAGTTGCCATTTCTACCTACCTTACCGAAACATACCCCCACCAACAAAAAAACTAAATCTACCATCTATATTTTTTTAATCTATTACCTTTGTAAATGTTAAATCCTCAAACTCAATTTATGAAAAAATACATATTTGCACTATCCTTCTTTTGCTTGCTTTTGGGGTGTAAGAAGAGTATAGACGGTAATGCTAATAATGATGCCCCGCCCTTTGGTCCTTTGCCACCACCAGGTGGTACTTTAAACGGCGTGATTGTAGGGCGGACTATCTCGGGAAGTTCTTATCCATATCAATATTCCTATACAACAGATGGAGGCAAAACTTGGTCTAATGCTCAAACAGCTTTTTCAGGAATTGAAGAAGTGGATAATATTGTTTTTAGTACGGCTACAAATGGAGTAGCCGTAGGTTCGAATTATATCAGTCCATTTAATCAAGTTGCAAAATACTCGTTCACGACTAACGGCGGTAAATCATGGACTGATCCTCAAAATGTTGCAAACTGTAGTACCTGTAGACTAAGTGATCCATTATTAGCATTTTCATCTGCTAACAACGGTGTAATGTTTATGGGGGGGGGAGGGATGAATATTTTTCATACACAACAAACGGAGGACAAAATTGGTCTAGTCCTCAAATGATTAGCGATGCTTATTCTAGTACAGGATTCTTCGATATTTATGATGTTGCATTTAGTTCAGCAACTGATGGTGTAGCAGTTGGCGATAGTGGCAATAGTGGTAGTTTAGTTGGTGGCGGTTATATATACACTACTGACGGAGGTAAAGCATGGTCAAATTTTAGAGTAATCAATGGATTTCAATCATCTATTGGAAGTATTGCATTTAGTTCAGCAACAAACGGCGTGGCAGGCGAAGGCTACGATGATGATGCTGGGCGACAGTATTCCACCACAATTAAAAAAATTATGAAAAACCAATTAGGTTCGGCAGGCGGGTATGATGGGCAGTATTCCACCACAATAGACGGTGGTAAAACTTGGTCGTCAGCTCAAGCTATTACAGGATTGGGCGCAGGTGTTAGTAACATTAGTTTTAGCTCATCTACCAATGGATTTTTGCTTGGCTACCAGGGTGATGGATTCTATAGTGGACTGTATTCCTACAGTACCAACGGCGGTAAAACATGGTCATCAGCTCAAAATATTTCGGGATTTGGTGATGAAGGTATTAATCAAGCCGTATTTAGTACGGCGACTAACGGCGTGGCTCTTGGTAGCAATAATAATGAGGAAATTGGTGGTGAATTATATGCTTACACAACCGACGGCGGTAAAACTTGGTCGAATCCCCTGCAAATTTCAGGGATGAGTAATATAACTTCTGTTGCTTTTAGTTCTGCAACAAATGGTACGGCTATTGGCTTTCCTGATGATAATTATCCTGTATATTCTTATACAACAGACGGTGGGCATACTTGGTCATCGGCACAAAGGCTTCCGGGATGGAATAATGTTACCTACACACCTTATAGCTTTTACGATATTACCTTTGCCAAGTAGAAATTGCCTGTAAATTATAAACCTGACAGGTCTTAAAAACATGGCAGGTTTGATCGGGCGAACTATAACGAAATGTGCGAAAAAAAATATCGCAACCTATACATCTTCAAAACCAGTTTTATTTTGTCTGAATCACGGATGACACAGATTGTTTTGTAATGAAACTGAATTAGGATTTTTTAGGATGATAAGGATTGAAGTTATCTTTTTAAAATCTGCCTATTAATATAAGATTTAACCCAAAATAAACTTTAACTAAATCTTTTTTCAATTTGTCAAATAATAGAAATACCTTGCAGAGATATTTTTATGAGCACGAGGAATATGCTAAGCAAAAACTATCGTTTGACTATTGCAAAATTAACTTCACCAAATTATTATTTTTATGGATAAATCTTTAGGAGCACATATAAAAAAAATGTGCGAAACGCATAATATAAGCAGAGAGGATGTTGCCAATTCATTAGGTATTGACCAAGCAGTCTATCAAATATTTGAGGAAGCGGTCGATAATATCGCAGTCGATAAAGCTAAGTTGTTTATCGAAAAAATGAATATACAAAACGATTTATTCCCTGAAAAAGAGAATATTGTTGAAGCACATCACTCGCCAATCGGACATGTAGGAAAAAGTGTTGGCGGTACTTACTACACCAATAATGCGGTTGATCATAAAACAACTGAATTAGCTTTGAAAACAATATCTGAATGTAATACCATGATAGCCAACCAAAATCTGCTAATTGAGGAACTATATAAAAAATTAAAGGCTCTATGACGAAATGAGTGGGTAAGTTAGTTACATTTTATATTTGATTACCG
>JASGCP010000137.1 GCA_030053995.1 Phycisphaerales bacterium | reverse complement strand
TTTGAAGCACTCTTTAAAAGTTTATCAATTTTGGGGTTATCCGATATTTGTTCCTTAATACAAACAACATCTTTAAATTGATAAAAATGGGAGCGAACCAATGCCTCTGTTTTTCTTTTATTTGCCATTATTTAAACTTTTTATCGCTCAAATGATACAAATATAAATCTTTAATAAATATAGGTATATATACAATTCTGAAATGACCTACTACACTTGGCATGGTATGCTACAAACTTCTGGATAACTTATATCCTTATTGTTTGATTGTTAATAAAGGATACGCACCTTAATAGTACCCTTAACTTTTTTTAACTCTTGGGCAATAACCGCTATGTTTTTGGCAGACTTAGTTTCTATATCAAAAACTACATAACCAATTAATTCATCAGTTTTTAGGAATTGGCTATTGATATTAATTTGATGAGCCGATAAAATTGAGTTAATAGCCGATAACACACCAGGAATATTATCGTGGATATGCAAAATTCTATTAACACCAAATAATACAGGCAAGGCTAAAGGTGGAATCGATAGCGAACCAAGGGTATCGCCTGTTTCAATAAACTTGACTAATTTTTCACTAACATAATCACCGATTCGTTCTTGTGCTTCTTCGGTACTACCCCCAATATGAGGCGTGAGTAATACATTGGGTAATTGTTGCAAGGGCGACACAAATCCGGTTCCATTCTTTTCTGGTTCATTAGGGTAAACATCTATCGCTGCACCAGAAATATGCCCATTTTTAAGATACCTACTTAGTGCATCTAAGTCCACCACAAGCCCTCTTGAATAGTTGATGAGCAGAGCACCTTTTTTAAAAGATTGTAAAATTGTTTCATTAATTAAACATTCAGTATCTTTTTTTTCAGGTACATGTAAGGTAATGATATCCGCTTGTGCAACAACTTCTTGGATTGATAGCTTAGCATGTGCATTTCCCAAAGGTAATTTTGTGGTCACATCATAGTATATTACATTCATGCCCAAGGACTCTGCCAAAATACTCACTTGCGAGCCAATATTCCCATACCCAATAATACCCATTGTTTTACCCCGTAGTTCAAAAGCATTAGCTGATTCCTTTTTCCAAAGTCCTTTATGCAAATCACTATTTTTATCAATCACTCTTCTAATAAGCATAATAGAGGAACCAATAACCAATTCTGCAACACTACGCGTATTACTATAAGGAGCATTAAAAACAGCAATTCCCTTTTTCTTCGTATCAACAATACGTACCTGATTAACCCCAATGCAAAAACAACCTATTGCCATTAATTTATCAGCATGCTCTATAATTTTAGGCGTAATTTGTGTTTTAGAACGGATACCCAAAATATGCACATCCTTAATTATTTTTATTAATTCCTCTTCAGAAAGTGCCCCAGCATATTGTTGAACAGCACTATATCCTTCCCTTATAAATCGATTAACCGACTGCGTACTAATTTTTTCTAACAACAAAATATTTATTTTTTCCTTTGGAAAACTAGTAGGGGATAGAACATTCATATTATTTGTATATCTTAAATTATTAAATTATTCGCCCGAACTATCGTCTCGCGTATCAGCATCCTCTTCTTCAGATTTTAAAAATTCTATTTTCATTGATTTGGCATAGTCGAATATTTTTACCCCTACTGAACGCCAGCCGGTAACCTCAATCAACTCGTGTATCTTTAATTCGTCTTTAGTAATCAGTGCACCACGACCAGCCGTTACTTGTAAAATAGGTTCTTGTTCAAAACTTAATGATAATAATTCATTGCCCACCCCTTCTTTAATACATAAAAATTCTGTTCGCAGGGATGTTGTTTCAATTTTAAATCGTTTAGCATTGCCTTGATTTTTATCTTTTTCTAAATAAACAAGGCTGACTAACTTATTAGGATAAAATTTACCAATCCAAAATGTTCTACTGCCATTAATTCGTTGCGAAAAATCAATATCGGTAATTTCATAGTAACCATCGGTATAAAATATTAGTATTTTATCGTCTGGATGAAAAGTCCCCAAAAACTGACCTTTTTCATCGTTGTTTAAACGCCCTATTAATTGATCAAACCAAACTTTAATACCTGAAAGCGTAGAGACACCTTGACTTTTAATGGTAATTTTTTTAATAGGATATTTTGTAACAATATTCCCCAAAACCGTACGCCCTTTAATTTCTAAGGTAACAAAATCAAAAATTACATTTTTATTTTTAGCGGGGCAGTTAGGACTTAATAAAATATCTATCGTTTCAGCCTCGCCATTGGCATTGACACTCAAATAATGAACCTTTGTTTTAGGTGTTCCCTTGGTTAAGATATATTCTTTATCGCGCGTAATCCCCACTACATTAAACCTTTTTGCAAATGATACGCCTGATGCCCCATCTGCATAAACCATGTTGTAGATAGTGCGTTCATCATTCTTCCTAAAAATACCTACATAGATAATATTACTACCAACAAATACTTTGTCGCCGACTTTAACAATTTTACAAATACCACTTGCCGTAAAAATAATAATATCATCAATTTGTGAACAATCACATACAAATTCATCTTTGCGTAAAGAAGTACCAATAAACCCATCTATACGATTAACATACAGCTTGGTATTCGCTACGGCAACTTGTTGTGCTTGAATGGTATCAAAAATTTTAATTTCTGTTTTTCGACCGCGTTCCTTACCGTATTTTTCAAGTAAGTTTTCGTAATACAGGATAGTATATTCTACTAATGTGGCAAGATTTTTCTTTGTTTTTTTAATGTGCGATTCAATATCATTAATTTGTTTAACCAAGTCTTCAATATCCAATTTATAAATTCTACGCACGGGCTTGTCTGTTAACTTAATAATATCGTCTTGCGTAATTTCTTTTTTTAAATTTTGAGTAAATGGTTGAAATGCTTGATGAATGGCTTTTAAAACCCGCTCCCATGTTTCATATTTTTTTTCTAACTCTTTGTATATTTTCTCTTCAAAAAATATTTTTTCAAGCGAAGTATAATGCCATTTATTTTCTAACTCTTGAAGCTGAATAATCAATTCTTGCTTGAGCAATTCTTTAGTATGATCAACCGATTGTCGTAATAACTCATGAACTGATATAAACTCTGGTTTTTGGTCGTGAATCACACATACATTGGGCGATATGCTCACTTCACAATCTGTAAAAGCATATAAAGCGTCCATGGTCATATCTGCAGAAATACCGGTTGCCAAATCAATTTGAATTTCAACTTCTTGTGCCGTTACATCAGTAACTTTTTTAATTTTTATTTTACCTTGATCATTTGCTTTGGTAATACTATCTGCTAAAGAAGCGGTTGTTATACCAAAGGGCACCGAGCGAATGACTAATGTTTTTTTATCTAACTCTTCAATGACGGCACGTACTTTTACCTTACCCCCTCTTTTACCCTCTTGATATTGCGACACATCAATAATACCACCTGTTTGAAAATCAGGGTACAACTCAAACTTTTTATTTTTAAGATATTTAATCGCCGCCTGAATAAGCTCACAAAAATTATGCGGTAAGATTTTAGTTGCTAACCCTACGGCAATACCTTCGGTACCTTGGGCTAAAAGCAACGGAAATTTCATTGGTAAATGAATGGGCTCCTGTTTTCTACCATCATAACTCAATTGCCAGTTAGTAGTTTTAGGATTAAAAGCTACTTCTAAAGCAAACTTGCTGAGGCGTGCTTCTATATATCTGGGTGCTGCCGATGTATCACCGGTTCGAATATCACCCCAATTACCTTGTGTTTCTATAAGCAAATCCTTCTGACCAAGGTTAACAATAGCATCACCGATAGAGGCATCGCCGTGGGGATGATATTGCATGCTCTGACCAATAATATTGGCAACTTTATTAAAACGCCCGTCGTCCATCTCCTTCATCGCGTGCAATATTCTTCGTTGCACCGGCTTTAATCCGTCATATAAATCGGGCACGGCTCTTTCTAATATTACATAAGAAGCATAATCTAAGAACCAATTTTTATATTGTCCATAAATTTTAGATTCGAGGCTGTCGGGGAGTTTATTCATCGTGTATATCGAAATTACTTTATATAAAAAAATAGAATTAGTTTGTTATAAAATTCGCTTCTGCACTTCTATTATTTTCCATTCATCCTGCCAAGCTCCGTTCTGCTTGGTCAATAAATCCTGAGAAACCATTTTTTTGATACGCCAAAATAAATAGAATGGTGCAACATTTTTAGCAGATGCTTGTTGCAAAACGGTATGAATTAGTTTAGATACCTTAACGGTACATTCACCCGGGGTAAACTGTAAAATGATTTTGTCATAACTATCCTCAGGTAAAGAAATGACTTTTTTTAGACTATGCCCCCCCGGTTGAATATCCCGCAACAGTGCATTTTCTTTAACAACGAGTTGCCATTTTTCTATGTCCATTTCCTTTTCACTCTCTGAAATAATACGGGCTAATTTTTTAGCTTTTAAAAACTCCCGCGTAGGAATTTCATCTAATTGCGTAGGATAAAATAATGCTTGCTTGTCATTTAAAAAAGGTAGATCATATAAAAAAACAAGGTGAAGACGCCCCGCACAATTTGTTAGTTTGCTGATTAAAGCCAAGTAGCCAATTATATCTCTTTTGTTTTGTGCTACCCATATACATAATTCGGCTGTTTTATCTTCATCGAGCAATTGTTGTAATTGTTGTATTTTTTCTTGGTCGTGTTGCACGGTTTCATAAGACCCGTGTTCTACCTGATTACAAACTATTTCTTGATAATAATACGATCGATTAAGATTATCTTGATTATCATCCAATTGAAGATAGCCATACGATAAGTTATCTTCTAAAGTTACAAGTTGTGCTTCTGATGAATTATCTTCTTGTAATACTTTCTTTAAGGTTTGTGCACTACCGGAACTAAAAACAATATGCGTCATGTGAAAAAAATTAGTATTTTCTCTTCATTTACTATGCGAAATTAATCTTTTTTTAGAACTATGGAAATAAAAAACTAGCAGGTGGGTGAGACAAGTAGGCTCTATGACGAAAAGGGTGGGTAGTTGATCACAATTTCATATTGGTTACCATTGAGCATATAGCCGGAATGCCCTCAGAGGAAGGGCGTTGCAAAACAAGGCGAACGAAGTGGCTATCGAAAATGGGCAGAGGCGAATGTACGTAGAGACGAAGCATGCCTCGTCTCTACTTTTTTCTTATTAAATTTATTTGTCTTCTAGATAAATCTGGAGGCAATCAATAGCAAAAAATAAGTTGAAAGTTTAAAATGGCGAATGGGTTGACCATTAACCATTACGGCTCTATGACGAAATGAGTGGGTAAGTTAGTTACATTTTATATTTTATTACGGTTGAGGATATAAGCAAAACGCCCTCAGAGGAAGGGCGTTGCAAAACAAGGCGAACGAAGTG
>JASGCP010000136.1 GCA_030053995.1 Phycisphaerales bacterium | reverse complement strand
TCGAAAATGAATGGCATCGGATATATAGAAAGCGAGTGGTAGCGATTAGATTTTATTTACCTGCTTCTTTACAATTTTAGCATCGCTACCACTCGCTTTCTTTGATATATTCGCCTCTGCCCATTTTCGATAGCCACTTCGTTCGCCTTGTTTTGCAACGCCCTTCCTCTGAGGGCGTTTTGCCTATATCCTCAACGGTAATCAAATATAAAATGTAACTAACTTACCCATCCTTTCCGTCATAGAGCCTTTTCTTTTGTCTGAACCGTGATTTATATGATTAAATGATTGGCATGATTGTTCTTTTTTCTGAATCACGGATACACGGATTGCTAAGCCCCCAGATATATGGATATTGATCTTTTTTGAAATTTGTTTTTTGCCATCAATTGCCTCCAGATTTATCTGGAGGACAAATAAATTTTAATAAGAAGACTTTAGCCAAAATATTATATTGACAACTATTCTGTGGCTGAATTATAGCGTTTAATGGTTGCCCCCCAATAGCACAAATAAAAAAACAACCCACCTATTTCGTCATAGAGCCTAAAATTTCATTAATATTAAAGTAGCCCCCCACTCCGCTCTTTAGTAAATCAAAAAATTTAGATCCGAAATTAGATACAACAAATAGACTAATCCGATACAACAGTTATGTATTGCATTTGTCATTAGCCTATCTTACCCATCAAACTATTATACTGCTTTTCATTTATGCTCGTCTTAATTGCTACACAAATAGCATCAAAAAGCGGTACTGGTAATCCGCCTTTTAATTGCTTGAGCATCATGATATTTTCTCGCTCACTTGTTTCAGGAACAATATATTTAAGCCAGAGAGGTAGTAGCAAAAAACTTCTTTTTTCATCTTTAAAAGTTTCTTTTCGTAACACTTCATCTAAGCGTAATAATTCTTCGTCTGTAAAATATTTTTGTAATAAAGGCTCTGTTACGGTTTCTTCTTTATAGATATGCTCTAAGTAATATGCTTGAAAAGCTGATGCTTGCAAATAAAACAAATGCCCGACCTCTTGATCCTGTTTTCCATCTAAATTTTTTAAAGATTGTGCTAAATGAGCTTGTTCTTTTTCTATCAACTCGTGCTCTTGATGGTTATCATGCCCACCACCTGGACATCTTTCCTCTAAAGGCTTTAAGAGGTACCCCTCCTCGTTAGCCGCATGTTCGTCAAGTAACATAAAAAGATCATGCCCTATTTTTTTTAGTTCATCAACCTCCGCTTTAACATCATAATGTAATCGCCCTGCTAATGAAACAAATAAATTAAGAGCATGTCTCAGTCCTTTATGAGGAGTACCGTAAAGTCTAACTCTGGCCATTGTTTTATTTTTTTATTAAAAATTGATTATTCGAAAAAGTATACCTCGTTTGAAGGGCAATTTAAAAAAATAATATCTATTATTTTAAGAGTTTAGTTAATAGTCCTTTTAAAAACCAATTCATTTCTACCATTTTTACCCACTCAATTCGTCATAGAGCCAAAAATGATTCAGTCAACTTCCACTTTATTGATTCTGATGTATTATGGACAACATTATTTTAATCCAAAAAAAAAAGGTAAATTAATTATTACATCTGTTAAAAGAAAGTTGTCTTTGCTTCATTTAATTTCATTTTCATGAATTCTGGTTGTTTCATTGAACAAAAAAGAAGCCCACAAGCAATTAATACGTGTAATAAGTTTAGTATAACCAATACAACTCATTTTTTTTATACACTCTTCATCGTGATTGCCTTAATTAGTTACAACAACATACTTGAGGCACAAGTGAATACCGTTACTTACGGCAAAAATGTCATACAGCATAAAAAATTAAAATGGAAATTTTGCCAATCCCCCAATTTTAATACCTGTTATTATCAAGGCGGACTTGCCTTAGCTAAGTATGTTTCGCAAGTGGCAGAAGAAGAATTGCCTTCAATTGAAAAAGCGGTAGAACACAGTTTGCCAACAAAGTCTTATATAGTTGTTTACAATAGTTTTGAGGATTATCAGCAAACGAACATAGGTTTAGGTATCGACTGGCAAAATGGGGGTGGGGTTACAAAATTTGCCAATAATAAAATTGTTATTTACTTTAATGGTAATCATAACGATCTCAGAATAGCTATTAGACAGGGAATTGCTAAAGCAGTTTTAAACGGCATTATATTTGGGGAAAACCTCGTTGAATTTGCTACCAATCAAGCCCTACTTGATTTACCCGATTGGTATGTTGACGGCTATGTTTCTTTTATTGGTGAACATTGGAATACGCAATATGACGACAACCTAAAGAACCTTTTATTTAATGCAAAAAAGTTGAAGTTTCAAAAATTAGCTCTTCAATCCCCTCAGCTTATTGGGCACGCCTTTTGGTATTATGTAGCCCTAAAATACGGTGTTGATAAAGTAACAAATTTAATGAATCTCACCAGAACTACTAAAAGCATGAATAAAGCTAGTGAGCGGGTGTGTCTTAAAAAATTAAAACCCTTATTAGCAGAAATGTTGCAGTATTTTAATCAACGCTATGAAGGCGAACTCAAAGGCAGAAAAAATGCACCTAAGGCTAAAACAACGCTTATTTTACCCGTTAATCAATATAATAATTATTACAAGTTTCAAGCAAATCCAAACTTAAAAATTAATTCTTATGCTTTTGTAAAATACCGTGATGGCGTTTATAAAGCCATTTATGTTGATGATGACGAGCAGCATCATCTGCTTTTAAAAACAGGGGTTAGAACACTGGCAAGTACCCTTTCGGCTTCTAATTATCCCCTTTTAGCGTGGGATCCGTCGGGTACTAAAATATTAGTTATGTATGCACAAGCAAGCAAAATCGTTTTTTTTGTGTATGATGTACTGGCTAAAAAATTTAGTCATCCCCAAGTACTAAAAGATTTGGATCAGGTTACCAGTGTGTCTTATATGTTGAATGATGATAACCTATTAATGAGTGCGGTTAAAAATGGACAATCTGAAATTTATACTTACCAGATTAGTGCTAAAAAATTAACGGCAATCACCGATGATAAATATGATAATCTTCAGCCGGCTTATGTTGCATTGGGACAACGCGTTGGTATTATTTGGAGTTCAAACAGACCTTCACCTCTTGCTTTCAACTCTGATACATCAATACCGTCGCGCAATAATTTTAATATTTTTTTTACCGACATATCGAACCCGCTTAACGTGCGAAAAATATCACAAGTAACTAAGCTAAAACAGGGTAACGCAACGCTACCAAGCCAATACGATGAACGATTTTTTACTTTTGTTTCTGATGAAAATGGTATTAAGAACCGTTGGGCAGGGCAACTTACCGCACAAGTTGACGGATTAGATACTGTTTATTTTATTGGCACGGAAGTGCTCACGAATCCTGCCATCGAAGAAATAGATGAAGTACTTAAATTATGGAAAAAGGATGAAGCCGATAGCATTCGTTATTTTCAAGTTTACAAGGATACGGTTGTTACCTTCCCCTTGACGAATTATCAAACGAGCCTCCTTGAGTCGCAGTCCGGTGGTAAGAAAAATGTTGTTAGTGAAGTAAGACGCGAAGGTAACGACTTATATCTTTATAAATTAACAATTGATGAAAAGACAATTAGAAGTAAGAGCATTGAATTGAAGCCTACTATTTATATGCAGGAGCTCATTGAAGAGCAGAATAAAAAACAAGCGATCATTACGAAGGTGGGTGTCAATAACCCACTTCATAGCGATAAAACACAAAAATCAGTTTTTCAAACAGAATTTCAAAATGAAATTTTAGATTCCTTATTTGCTCGAACCCCCAATTTTAATATCCTTAAAAATCCTAAATCACCACAAACGAATCCTAAAACTTCTAGTTTGTTTAAGTCCCGATTTTATAATTATAAATGGATTTTTAATATCGATTACCTACAAGCAGGGGTAACAACTAATATTATTATCAATAAATATCAACCTTACCAAAATGGCTCGGGTCCTATTTTGTTGAATACGGGTGCCGGATTCAATTTAAGTTTAAGAAGCGGTATTAGCGACTTATTTGAGGATTATAAAATTATTGGTGGCATTCGTTATAGTATCGACTTCGTTGACAAGGATTTTTTTATTTCATTTCAAGATTACAAAAGTAGAGTGGACTGGGGTTTGACTTATTATCGCAGTAAGATTAGAAATTTTCAAGGTTTTTTTAGAGGTGCTAGTGAGAATTTTGAAAACGCTTTAGTAACCAATCTCTATCAAGGTAATATTGCCTATCCTATTGATAAGATCAGAAGTATTCGCTTTATTGGTGGGTTAAGAATTGACAAAGGTATTTTGCGACCATTTAATATCATTTCAGGCAATCCTGAGCAAACGGGGCTTAGCTATCCTGATACGGTTGCCACTACCTTTATTACACATTTAGAATATGTGCATGATAACTCAATTAACCCGGCCATGAATATTTGGAAAGGTTTGCGGTGGAAAGTGTATGGTGATTTATACAGTTCGCTACAAAAAAATGCGGGTTTAAAAGGTATTCAAATTTATAATATTGGCTTTGATGTTCGATATTATGTGCCCTTGTATCGTAATCTTATATGGGCACTGCGGGCGGCGGGCGATGCTAGCTTTGGGAAAAATCAATTTATTTATTATTTGGGTGGGGTGGATGGTTGGGTTAATCCTAAATTTATTAGTGCCAATACACCAAGCATTTATCAACAGTATGCTTTTCAAACAACTACTGTAAACTTACGCGGTTATAATCAAAATCTAGCAAACGGTAATAATGCTATGGTTATGAACAGCGAAATTAGGCTACCTATTTTCCCTACTATTTTAAACGGCCCAATCAATAGTAAGTTTGTTAGAAATCTGCAGCTAGTTCAATTTATAGATTTGGGCACCGCATGGGCAGGGTCTATTAAAAATATCAGTCGCCCTACTCTAAATTTTATTAGCGATCCGCCTACGCCGGTTGTTGCAAGGATAACAACGGGCGGTATAGGTCCTTTTGCCGGTGGCTATGGATTTGGATTGCGTACTTTTCTACTGGGCTACTTTATGAAGTTAGATATGGCTTGGCCCATGGATGGCTTTTTTAACCAAAAACCTAAATGGTATTTTGCATTAGGGCTGGATTTTTAAAAGTGTAGAATAGACAATTGTTTAGGTCTATAACGAAATAATTGGGCTTAACAATGTTTAATGGTTCTCTAATTGCCCCTTAAAACAAGAGTTTTTATTTGGATAATGTCATTTTCTTTCTTTTGTCCCGATACGCAATGGCTATGACGAAAGGGGGTAAAATATTTTGGCTAAAGCTTTGTTATTAAATTTATTTGTCCTCCAGATAAATCTGGATGCAATTGATGGCAAAAAACAAATTTCAAAAAAGATTAATAGCCATGGTTTATCTAGAGTAAACAAATAAAAAAG
>JASGCP010000135.1 GCA_030053995.1 Phycisphaerales bacterium | reverse complement strand
TAGCGTACCAATATTCTCTTACTATTGTCCTATCGCTATCATTCGCTTTCTTTGATATATTTCATCGCTACGCATTTTCGATAGCCACTTCGTTCGCCTTGCTTTGCAGCCCTTCCTCTGAGGGCAAAGGCTATACACGCAATGGTAATCTATATGAAATTGAGCTAAGTTACCCACTCTTTTCGTCATAGACCCAAAAACATTGATATTACTAAGGTCATAAAAAATGACTTCATTTATTTTTTTTTGTGTCTTTTTTTTCCAACTTAGGATTTGCAACAATCGTAATCGTATATCCCATTTTTTTAAAAAAAGAATTTAGTTTATTCAATATACTTTTGAATAATTTCTTAGAAAATGATTCTTTAATTGGATTGATGGCATAATACAAAAACGGTAGTTTTGCATATTGAGCATAAGCACCTTTATCTAACTGTTCTTTATATAAAGACAATATTTTATAGGTACATTCATTGTGAAACTTTGCAAAGTCATTGTGAAAATTATTATACTGATGACTCTGTTCATAGTTATAACCAGAAAAGTGCATACACACTAAGGGCACCTTATTGACAAAAAAACTTCCATTCTCTTCGGTGATAATTCTTTCATGAAAGTTGTGCACGGCGACATTATAGCCCCAGTCTTCCAATAGTTTAACTGAATTTTTGAAATAAATTGGAACAAAGTTAAGCCAGTTTTGATCATAAATTGTAGCGTGCAAATCACCAAATCGAACTGTTCTTTCTTTCCACCAATAAAGGAATTTTTCTGCAATAAGATTGCTGGGGTTTACAGCCCAAAATCCAGCATTATAGTTACCCGTTATGATAGTAAAATATTCTGCTAAAATTACCCCATTGGGAGCATGTTCATCAGGATGTTCAACTTCATAAGCATTAATCAGGGCAGGAGTTAATACAATAGGGTACTCTTTCAACACATTTTCTACTACAGTAAAACTGTCAAAAACCAACATGTCTGTATCTAAGTAAATCAATACAGGCGGCTTATAATTTTTCACTAAATATAACCCCACCCAAGACTTCATAGAATTACATAACTTATTTGGATTTTTTAAAGCATTAACGAAACCCGCATCATTTCCTAATTGAATATCTTCAATACTAATGATAGTGAAATTTGGAAAATCAGCCTTGTTTATTCTCCCTTGTATATAGTCGGGAATAAATACAATAAGTTGATAATCAGGATTATATTTCAATGCGGATTGTGCAAGTGCAACCGCCATGCCCATTCGGTTAGCCGTACAAACAGTAAAAATAAGTTTAGCCGATTGTTTGATATTTTGAATCATGCAAATAATGAGTATATTTTTTATAAAAATATGACAAATAAATACTGATGCATAAATTTAAATGATGGAATAAAGGAATGCCCTTAAAATAATACCGATTACGGGACAATAAATAAGAAGTATATCAATTAATATGACTTCATTTTTTGTTCTTCTTAACTTCATCTCTAAATTTCATAATACCAGCTTTACTTTCTTTACCTTGCAACAGTTTAACAATATTCTTTTGATGGGTAAAGCAAATCAAAACGCAAACAAAAATTGCAAAAGCTCGATATAAAAATTCTTTTTCATCAAAAATAAAAACAACAAAAAGCATAAAAGATATACTTGCCAGAATAGAACTTAGTGAAACAAAGCGGGTCATGTACAAGAAAACAATAAAAACACCCACACAACAAATAGCTACCAAGGGTTGAATAGCAATGGCCATACCGAATAAAGTTGCCACACCTTTACCACCCTTAAAATTAGCCCAAATTGGGAATACATGACCTAAAACGGCTGTTAATCCTAATATAATCATAAAATTAACACGAGCAATTTCATGATCGGGTGATAAATAAAAGGGCATAAAAACATACAGAGAAGTAGCAATAACGCCCTTAATCAAATCAATAAGTAAAACAATGATGCCCCATTGCTTGCCCAACACTCTAAAAGTATTCGTAGCACCGGCATTGCCACTCCCATATTCTCGAATATCAATACCAAACTTTTTTTTGCTAATCCATACAGCAGTAGGTATAGAGCCAATGAGATACGATACAATAACCAATATAGCTTCCATATATTTCTTTAAATTTTTGATAGTTTCCAAAGATGATTCTCAACAATTACGATATTGTATGCAAAAATAGATATAAAAAATGTTTTATTGATCAAGCGTCAACAAATAGTCTTACTGGTAAAATATTAGGTCGAGCGATAAACACTCGTTAATAATGTTGTAAAGGTATTTCTTTTTTGGAAGATAATTAAAAATTACACTATGAGAAAAAATGAATGGCAATTAAAAGAATATAAAAAAATAATAAGAAATATTTTTTACTGTACATTTGCAAAAAATGAAACTATTATGTATTGGACAATAGAATTGGCAAGCTATCTTGAAGAAGCCCCTTGGCCTGCTAACAAGAGCGAATTAATTGATTATGCTATCAGAAGCGGTGCACCAATAGAAGTTATTGAGAATTTGCAAGAGCTTGAAGATGAAGAGGAAATATACGAAAGTATTGAAGATGTATGGCCTGATTATCCTCGACACGATGATTATTCTTACGATGATGATGAATATTAGCCCTTGTGCATTAAACAAACCACAAGGCGATTTCTGTAATCGTTAGTTTATTTTTCATATCATCAGCATAATCTTTTGTTATACACCCATTTTTCATAAACAAGAGTCGGTTACCATATTCTCTTGCCAAAAGTAATGAATGGGTAACCAATATTATTGTATGTCCTTCACAATTAACTAATTGCGATAACAATTGCATGACAACCTGCGACTTATTGTTATCCAAATAAGCGGTTGGTTCATCTAATAATAGTATTTTGTTTTTATTATTAAAAGTCGCCATTAATATGCTAACAATTTGCTTTTCGCCCCCTGATAATTCCTTTATAGGTGCGTCAATTTTGTGTTCTAACTTAATCGATAAATTATTAAGCCTTTCAACAATTGTGCTTTTAAATTTTTCATTAAGTCCTATACGCATTCGTTTAGCATCATATCTTAATGATGCTAAACGAAAATTTTCGGCAACGGTTAAGTTATCTGATAGGGTTAAATTAGGATCCTGATAGATTTTAGCAGTTAAGGTTTTCTTTTGATAATAAGACAGTTCATTAATATTTTGATTATTTACAAATATAGCCCCCGAAGAAGGTTGCAATTCACCGTGAATCAGATCTAACAGCGTTGTTTTACCCGATCCATTATTGCCCAACAAAATAAGAAATTCGCCACTTCTTATATCCAACGAGATATGATCAATAACCTGTTTAACGGGCAAATTATTTTCACCATAATAACTCTTGCAGACTTGCTTTAATTGAATCATCTTCTTTTATGTATTATTTTAGGTAATAAAACAATAGTTAAAATTATTAGTGCAATAAGAAGTTTAAGATAATAAGGTTTGATACCAATCAATAGTGCAGTAGCCAGTGTTAATTGAAAAAGAATACTACCAAGAACTACCAAAAATAATTGCACGCACAAATTGACTGTATGCTTCATAGATGCTAAACTATTAGCAATCATAACAGCCCCCAGACCGATAATTATGACACCATTGCCCATATTAATATCTGCAAAATGCTGATACTGTGCTATTAAGGAACCACTTAATGCCGTACAAACATTGGTTATAGCAAAACTGATAACTTTAAAGCGATTATGATTAATCCCTAAACTTGTTGTCATGGTTAGTTTATTATTCCCTACCGCCCTCAAAGCAATTCCAAAATCTGTTTTCAGCAGGTAATAAATTAAACCTATAAAAAGTATAAGTATAATGAGCATTATACCTTCAGTGTTTATTATTGGGTTTTCGCTATAATTTTTTATATTAAAAAGCGTTACACGCATAGTATCAATTGAAAGATTTGACCCATGTAAGATTGCCACATTAATCGAATACATGGCTAACAATACTAAAATGCCACTTAAAATTACATCAAGTTTTAACAATATGTGTATTAATCCAGTAACGGCACCCGTTAAAGCACCCGTCAATAATATAATAGGCATAATGTACACTATTGATACATGCTGTTCTAGAAAAACGGCAGTTAATACTGCCCCTAAAGTAAAACTAGCGTCAGTG
Source organism: Phycisphaerales bacterium (assembly GCA_030053995.1). GTDB lineage: Bacteria > Bacteroidota > Bacteroidia > Chitinophagales > Chitinophagaceae > JASGCP01. The sequence goes on along the minus strand of JASGCP010000135.1, from coordinate 1,309 downwards.
GTTAAGTCAAAAATATTAAACAACTTTAATGAAATAAAAACCCCTACGGCCATAAATGAATATGCTAATCCTAATACTAAGGCTGAGTTGTAAAATATCATGTACTTATCCCAATTTTGTTACTCTACTATTGGTCTAAACGAATCATCAAATTTATATCCAAATTTTGCCGCTTCATTAGGATTATAAATTTTCGTCAACTTACTAACTAATTGCCAATGTATTTTATTAATATCTCTTGTTTTAAGAAAAGACGCTGCTTGTAAGCCCGTCTGATAACCCCAGTCATAAAAATTTGGCCCAAAAGCTGCCACTGCACCTCTACGGACCAAACCGCCTTCTGAAGTAAAAATAGGAACATGAAACTGATTACAAGTTTTCTTAATTGTTGCAAAAGTACTAAATATGGTATTATCGGGTAGTGCAAAGTAAAGGTCTATATCTTGATGGATTAAATTTTCTAATGCAATTTGTACTTCATTGGTATTACTAACCGGTATGTTTACTAAATTGATATTATTGTTTAAACAATAGGTACGGATAGTAGCTAAGGCGTTTAACGATTGAATTTCCGATTGATCATATAAAACCCCTATTTTTAATATCCCTTTTTTAGGTTGAACACATTGAGAAATGATCGCCATAGAACTGTCGATATACCTATTCGTAGCAACCGTACCCACAAACATTTTGAAATGAATAGAATCAGTTAGCGTATCGCTTTTCAAGCCAAGTCCTTGTGGGGACGATGATATATTGGCAAATATAGGAATATTGACTGTGTTTTTATAAGCTATTAAAGTTGTAATGCTTGGGCAAGTAGCTATGAGTAATACATTTTGAGATTCCATATATTGAATAGCCGGTAGTAACAAAGATTCCATACCCTCCGCGTTGCGGTATATTACTTGTAATGTTTTTTTGCCTTCAGAATACCCCTCTTTTTCTAATGCATCAAAAAAACCATCCTTTGCCAATTCTAAGGTATTATCTTGAAAAGCATCTAAATAACCAATTACCGGCGTATCATCGTGTAATAAATGGGGAATAGTACAAGACTGTTGCACGACTATCAACACAATGAATAACATTCTAAAAAATAGTTTTTTCATATAACTCTGTTCAATGATTATAACAAAGTTATATGAAAAACCTCATTGATAAGACTATTAGTTACTATTCATCTGCCTTATTGGTGCTATGATAAAATGAGTGTGTAAAATGTTAGAAATTTGATGTTTTTGAAAACGAGCAGTTGGTATTTTATAAGGTCATTTTTCTTTCTTTTGTCTTGATACAAAAGAAAGAA
>JASGCP010000016.1:9511-26475 GCA_030053995.1 Phycisphaerales bacterium | reverse complement strand
GTTCGCCTTGTTTTGCAACGCCCTTCCTCTGAGGGCGTTTAGGCTACACACTCAACGGTAATCAAATATAAAATGTAATTAACTTACTCACTCATTTCGTCATAGAGCCATGTATTTTACCCGCCCCAAATAAAAGGAAACAGAATAATGGATAAGATGATTACCATTATATCGTAACCGCAAAGAATGAGTATCATATACCACCATTGTGTAGTAACCACGGTATCAAAAGTTGGAATAGCTAATTTGAGCAATAAAAGTAGTTGCGGAATAATAAGGGGGAAACCGAGCAAAGCTACAAAAGACGATTGTTGATTTACTTTATGGGCAATGGTTGATAAAAAGGTAAAAATAAGGCTAATGCCCATACTGCCCAACAGTGCTAACAGTGTAAATCTACCGATATAAGCAAAAGGATTGCCTAATAGCAGTAGAAAAAAAATGAATATCACAACAGATAGAAAGAGCATCAACAGGGTATTAAAAAATAGTTTAGCGAGAATATACTCTACTGGATGCACGGTAACATAGTAATACAGTGATAAACCCGTATCCTCGGAAGTGAAATTTTTAGATACCGCACTGATGCAAACAAAGAGTTGTAGTATCCAAAATAGGGCGTTCCAAACGGTATTTTCAGGAATTCCCGTACACATATACAATATAAAAATACTACTGATTACGAATAATAATAGTGCATAACCCGAATACGGATTGCGTAATTCTAATAAAAAATCTTTTAGAATAAGTGAATAAATCCTATGAATACTCTTTTTTTTAGGCATAACAATTTTTACAACAATATTTTATAAAAAATTCCTTTATCGCCGTAGGATTCAATTTTGTTTACGACCAATTGAATGTTATAACTTGTTTTCGATCGGTAGCAATTTTATTTTTTATGATCTTTAAAAAACTAATTCGTTGGTTCATGTAATAGTTCATTTGATGAGCCTGATTTTAATCCTTCCACAACAATGACAATTTCCCCTCGAACTACTTTCTTTGAAAAATAAGATTCCAAATTTACTAACGAGCCTCTTTGTGTTTCTTCAAACATTTTTGTCATCTCTCTTGATACACTAGCTTGTCTTTCTGCTCCAAAATATTTTATAAAATCAGTTAATGTGCGTAACAGTCTCAAAGGACTTTCGTAAAACAGCATTGTTTGTGTGATTGTTGCCAAGCGGGACAATTCGGTGTGTCGTCCTTTTTTGAGTGGTAAAAAACCTATAAAGGTAAACTCATGAGCTGGTAGTCCGCTATTGAGTAATGCTGGGACAAAAGCCGTAGCCCCTGGTAAATTCTCAAAGGGTATTTTGTGTGCGATACAAGCTCTAATCAGTAAAAATGAAGGGTCTGAAATTCCGGGTGTACCGGCGTCTGTAATTAAGGCAATTTTTTTTCCTTCTTGTAATTGTTGTAGCAGTCTTTCAATTATTTGATGTTCATTATGCTGATGGTAGGGCGATAAAGGTTTATGTATTTGAAAATGATTTAACAGTTTTTGTGATGTACGCGTATCTTCACACAAAATAAAATCAACGGTACGAAGGGTATCCAAAGCTCTTAAAGTAATATCTTGGAGATTACCAATAGGGGTCGGTATTAAATAGAGCATGATTATTTAACTAACTAATTTACCTTGGCAACAAAAAATGAAGAACATAAAACATAAAACAATAGTATGACTGTTATTGCTAGCCATCCTATAAAATAAAATAATATGGGGAAGGCAATTACTACTAACGAAAGGAATAGGATGGTTCCTTTAGGAATTTTTTTAAACTTCAAAGTAAGTGCTGGTCGTTTTGATACCATTGCCCAAGACAGTACAATAATTAAGGCGTACCAAAACCACATATTCTGAATTATTTTTATTTGCCACAAGGATGTAGTAGTCCAGAACGCCAAAGGTATTGATGCTACGAGTGGGCCAATAATTGTTACGGGGACGCCTAATGAATAGGGTAGTGGCTCCTTGAGTGTGTTAAATCGTGCCAATCGATAACAGGCTGCGATGGTAATTAAAAAAGATGGGATAACATACAATTTACTCATAGACAGTCCATCGGGGAAATGTGCTAATGCAAGTTCTAAAAATTGATAAATAATAACCGTAGGTGCAACCCCAAAAGAGACCATATCGGCTAATGAATCTAGCTGTACACCAATTTCAGATGCACCTTTAGTTAGTCGGGCAACAAATCCGTCAACAAAATCAAAAATAGATGCTAAAAAAATAAAAATAGATGACCAAACAATAGCGGGGGGCAGTGTAAAAACAACTTGGTTATCAACATACGTATAATAGGTTAGACTGTGTTCTAAGCTAACGATGATTGCGCCAACACCCATTGCTAAGTTCATCATCGTAAACAAATTGGGCAATACAACACGCCAATTGAGGGGGCTATTGATTGGTGTTTCTTTTTGCGACAGATTCATTTCTATTTATTTTTACATTGCTTGATAAATGCTTCGATATCGCTGGTTTCAATAGGAAAATCAGCCATTAGATTACGCGTTCCATTTTGAGTTACTACAACATCGTCTTCAATGCGGATTCCAATTTTTTCCTCCGCAACATAGATTCCTGGTTCTACCGTGAGCACCATTCCTTCTTGGAAAGGCATATTGGGTAAGTCGTAATCATGAACATCTAAGCCTAAGTGATGCGAAACGCCGTGATAGAAAAATTTGGCAAAAGCACGATTGGTTGGTGATTCATTAGCTATATCGGCATCGGTTATAAGTCCATTGTTCAAAAATACCCGACTCGCTTCTTCATTAACTTGGGCTTTATATTCTTGCATCATAACACCCGGTTTAATTAGGGATGTTGCATACTTTTTGATATGCAAACAAGCGTCATACAACTGTTTTTGTCTTTTTGTAAAGGTGCCATTTACCGGCAAGGTTCGCGACAAATCAGCTTTATAGTTGTTGTATTGAGCACCAAAATCTAATAGCACTAAATCGCCATCGTGGCAAGTATCTTGTAGGGTAGTATAGTGCAAGATACGTGCATTATCGCCACTAGCAATAATGGTATCATACGCTTCGGTCGTATTATTTTTTATAAACGAATACATTATTTCGGCTCTTATTTCATATTCTTTTATATTAGGTTGCACGGTTGCACATACGCGTTCAAAAGCAAGGCGCGTTTTGGCGACTGCGTGTTCTATTTGTTCAATTTCGGCAGGTAATTTAATACTGCGTAGCTCGGTGAGTATTGGTGCTAAGCGCTGATATTGATGCAGTGGGTAGCGTTGTTGTAACTTATTAATCCATCTTTTTTCTTGCGTTAGGATTAGGTTAGCACTTCTATTATGTTCATTGGTATTTAAGTAAATATTGGTACAATGATGAATTAAGGCAGGCAGTAAATCATCAATTTGTTCTACCCACATAATATGTTCTACTCCTGAAATTGCATTTGCTTCAGCTGGTGTTAAAGATTTTCCTGTCCATTTTTCTTTTGCTGGTATTGGCTTGGTAATCAACAGAATTTCTCTCGACTCTTTATTAGGATGATTGGGGTAGAGTATTAAGATTGTATTGGGTTGACGAATTCCGGTCATCCAAAACAAGTTCGTATTTTGTATGAAGGGTAAATCCTGATCTGCGTTAGCGGGATAAATATCGTTACCCACCAATAATGCTAAACTATTGGGCAGTAGTTTTTTTACTAATCTTTCTCTATTCATCTTGTACAAGGTGCAATAACTGTTTTCATTTTTATGCATAAGAAGTAATTGAGGATATGGGTGGATGATACTTATTCTGTTATTCGATTTTTTTACAAAGCTAATTAAATAATTGTAAAAAGACTGAAGTATAACTGTTACTTAAAACGAGAATTTTGATTGTCTAAGGTTATTTTTCTTTCTTTTGTATCAAGGCAAGAAGGCTCAATCATTTTTTGAGGTACTAAGAGAAGTAGGATTTAATGTTAGTGCGTGAAAAAGGGTTTTCTAACGAAATAGGTGGGTTGTTTTTTTATTTGTGCTATTGGGGGGCAAAGATTAAACCCTATAATTCAATCGATGAAATAGTTGTCAAAAAAGGTAGAGAGGAGGCATGCATCCTCTCTACTTGTATTCGCCGTTGCCCATTTTCGATAGCCAGTTCGTTTGCCTTGTTTTGCAACACCCTTCCTCTGAGTGCATTTTGGCTATATCCTCAACGGTAGTTAAATATAAAATGCAACTAACTTACCCACTTATTTCGTCATAGAGTCAGTTTTTTGGTTGCAAATCATTGTCAAAAAAAACTCTATTACCACTCGCTTTAAATTTTTGTGACATATAGATTCTCTTGTTTTTATGCCACAAATATAGTATAATTATTTGAAAATCAAATAGTTAAATTTTTAGAAGTCCTATTAAGAAACAAAAAGGAACAAATAGGGGCTTTATAGGGGCTTTATATGGGCTTGTGCGGTTTTCCCTTGATGGGTTACTTAATTAACCATTATTTTGCTATTCTGACCGTTTTTAAAACTTATCTTTGCGTTCAAAAAGTAAAAAATAATATGTGGTATAAATTAGGAAGATTCATTATAAAACACCGATTTGCTTGTCTGTTTGCGTTATTAGCGATTACTATATTCATGGGTTATGAAGCGAGGAAGGTTTCATTAAGTTATGACTTCACTAATGCGGTACCTGCTACTAATCCCAAGTATATAGCCTATCAAAATTTCAAAAAAGATTTTGGGGAAGATGGCAATGAAATTATTTTAGGTATTCAGACAGATAGTTTTTTTAGACCTGCTTTTTTTAACACGGTTTGTAATTTTGATAATCAGCTTAAATCTATTGATGGGGTAACGGCCGTTTTAGGTGTGCCTGAGATGATTGCTTTGTCGACTGATGGTAATAATCAATTTAAAGCGAATAAAATTTTTAAAGCACCTTATTCATCGCAAGACTCCTTGGATAAAGCTTTAGCCGTATTTAAACAGGTTGATTTTTATAAAAATAGGTTATATAATCCGCAAACGCAGGCTTATTTATTTGTGTTGAGTTTGAAAGACGAGTATGTTAATAGTGCAAAACGAACAGCTCTTTTGGCAGATATTGAAGAAAAAATAAAACAGTTTGAGCAAGAGCACAACCTTCATGTTTACATCAGCGGGTTGCCCTATATCCGTATTGATATGGCTAACAGAGTAGCGGTAGAAATGCGATTCTTCTTATTTGCATCGTTGTTTTTAAGTGCTTTATCGTTATTCTTATTTTTTCGATCATTTGCCACGATGGTTTTGAGCCTTTCTGTGGTGCTCATTAGTGTTGTTTGGTGCATGGCAACTATTGTGTTATTAGGGTATAAAATTACTTTATTAACCGCCTTAATACCGCCACTTTTAGTTGTTATTGGTATTCCTAATTGTATCTATTTTATCAATAAATACCATACAAGTTATTTAGAGACGAATGATAAGGAAACCGCGTTAATAAATATGATTGGTAAAATGGGGGTTGTAACCCTTTTCTGTAATATAGCAGCTGGCATAGGTTTTGCGGTGTTCGCTTTTACAAAAAGTAGTTTATTAAAGGAATTTGGTATTGTGGCTGGATTAAATATTATGGGATTATTTTTCATTTCTTTATTTTTACTTCCTACGATGTTTCATGTGTTGGCACCGCCAACAAAGCTACAGCTTCGCTATTTGCAGACTCATTTTATTGATAAAATTTTATTAAAAATTGAAAGAGCGGCTTTCGAGAATACAAAACCTATTGTTATTGTAACGGTGGTGATCGTTATTGTTTCGGTGGTGGGTATTTTTCGTTTGAAAAGTGAAGGTTTTATCGTTGATGACTTACCAAAAAAAGATGCTGTTTATACTGATTTACTTTGGTTTCAGGACAATATAAAAGGGGTACTACCTTTAGAGGTTTCAATAACAGCAAAACGCAAACGGGCTTTTGGTGCTTCGTTAACGCCAATTTATAAAATAGACTCTTTGTCCCGTTATATTGAAAGGGTAGGTCATACCGGCAAGCCGATGTCTTTTGTGGAAGGACTTAAATTTGCCAAACAGGCGTATTACGGTGGCGATTCGGGCAGTTATTCTTTACCAACAAATTTTGAGATGGTGTTTTTAGCACCGTACTTCAGAGAAAAGCCAGATACTTCAACCGTTAAAAACAAAAATTCTTTAGCGACCGCCATGAGTCGTTTTATGGATTCAACGCGTCAAAAAGTGCGGATTACGATGAATATGCCGGATGTAGGCAGTGCAAAATTGCCCATTCTGTTAGATAGCTTTCAAAAAGAAAGCAATAGGTTATTCGATACGGCACATTATAAAGTTGTCTTTACTGGTTCCAGTGTTATTTTCTTAGAAGGCATTAATTTTATTATCAGCGGGTTGATAGATAGTATTCTTTGGGCGTTTTTACTCATCGCTGTTTGTATGTTTTACTTGTTTCGGTCATTCAGAATACTTATATGCTCTTTGATTCCCAATATTATACCTTTATTGATCACTGCTGGTATTATGGGCTGGGCACGAATACCCTTAAAACCATCTACGGTTCTTATTTTTAGTGTTGCTTTGGGTATTGCGGTTGATATTACAATTAGGTTTTTAGTAAACTTTAAACAGGAGCTACCCATCAATAATTTTAATGTTGATCGTACGCTTAGAAAAACAATCAAACACACGGGTATTAGTATTTTATATACTTCATTTGTGTTGGTGGCTGGGTTTATTGTTTTCTGTTTTAGTAATTTTGGGGGCACCCGTTTTTTAGGATGGCTAACATCGCTTACCCTGATTATTAGTACCGTAACGAATTTAGTTTTACTACCGATATTAATTATGTGGACAGTTAAAAAGAAACCTTTGCCGACGCGGAAAAAGTAATGGGGCTATGGCGAATAATTGATAATTGTTAATTGATAAAAAAAATAACCTTATCGATCGATGGTTCTTGAGTAATAATTATTTTTTAATCAACAAATTCTATTTTAAACTTTCTTCAAAACTGTTCAACAAATTGGCTCGGGTGTAGAACAAATTAAAAATGAAACAAATAAAAAAAGTTAACCCCCTTTGTAATGAAAGACAATAAAATAAAACTATCCCAATTAGAAAGTTTTTTAATGAAGGCGGCCGATATTCTACGAGGCAAAATGGATGCTTCAGAATATAAAGAGTTCATTTTTGGAATGTTGTTTCTAAAAAGAATGAGTGATGTTTTTGACCAAAAGAGAGAGCAGTCAAAGAAGGATTATAAAGATTTAGATGAAGCAGTATTGGCTGAAATCTTAGAAGATAAAACTACATATGGTGAAACATTTTTTGTTCCGAAAAGAGCCAGATGGAATGAAAATTTTACCGATGAAAACGGCATAATCCAACCACCTATAAAACACTTGCAAAATAATATTGGGCAAATGCTGAACAAGGCTTTAGATGCCATTGAGGAAGCAAACTCTGATACACTGTCTGGAATTTTTAAAGGCAGAATAAACTTTAATAAAGAAGTTGGTGAAAAGGCTATTGTAAAAAATGCCGATCTAAAAAAAATGATAGACCACTTCAATGAGTTTCCCGATTTGATTAATGAAAACTTTGAGTTCCCCGATTTGTTGGGTGCAGCTTATGAGTATTTGCTAAAGCATTTTGCGGATGAAAGTGGTAAAAAGGGAGGGCAATTTTATACGCCAAACCAAGTAGTTCGTTTATTGGTGCAATTAATAAAGCCAGAGGAAGGAATGAGTATTTATGACCCTACTGCTGGTTCAGGTGGTATGCTTATACAATCGCATCAATATGTAGAAGAGCAAGGACAAAATGCAAACAATCTTCAATTGTTTGGACAGGAGAATGATCCAACGGTAGTTGCTATTTGTAAAATGAACATCATTTTACACAACATAACCAAATACACTATTGAGTATGGCGATACATTAGACGAACCTTTAAACGAAAAAAACGGACAGCTTATTCAGTTTGATAGAGTAATTGCCAATCCGCCATTTTCTCAAAACTACGGGTTGGCTACAATGAAGCACACGGAACGTTTTCCTTATGGCTTTGCACCCGAGGATGGCAAGAAAGCAGATTTAATGTTTGTGCAACACATGTTGGCAAGCTGCAATAAAAAGGGAATGGTAGTAGTTGTAATGCCTCACGGTGTATTGTTTAGAGGTGGCAAAGAAAAAGACATTAGAGAAGGAATGTTGAAAGCTGATGTGATAGAAGGTGTTATTAGCCTACCCCCACAATTATTTTACGGCACTGGTATTCCTGCTTGCATTATTGTATTGAATAAAAACAAGCCCGATAAATTAAAGAACAAGGTGTTTTTTATTAATGCTGATAAAGACTTTGCCGAAGGCAAAAAGCAAAACACTTTACGACCAGAAGATATAGAAAAAATAGACTTCGTTTTTACAGAAAAACTAGAGGAAGCCAAATACTCAAAGTTGGTTGATTTAGCAACCATTGCTGGTAATGAATATACACTAAATATTAGGCGTTATGTAGATAATACCCCAGTGCCTGAACCCGAAAATGTAAAAGCTCATTTGGTGGGTGGTATTCCTGTGGCAGAAATAAAAGCCATACAAACTACCCAATGCATCAAATTCAAATATAATGACAGCATTTTGTTTAAGGATAAAAACGATGCTTTTAAAGATTTTGCCATTACTGAAAAAGCAGCTATAAAAAGCAATATTGATAGCGACAAAAATGTACATAAAACCTTACAATATCTTATAGCACAACTCGATAATTGGTGGCAAATTGCTCAAAAAGATTTTGCACAATTAGCTCCAACAATACAGCCGATACAAGGGCTCGGTAGGCGACCATGGGCAGAAGTTACTTACATGACCCTATACGGTGAAACCATGCATCAAGTTCGTAAACAATTATTAGACACCATCAAAGAAAAATTTAAAGCCATTGGCGTATTAGATAAATTTCAGGTAGCGGGGGTTTTTGTAAACTGGTGGGATAATATTAAGTACGACCTCAAAACCATTATGCAAAATGGTTGGGATGCTGGTTTAATTCCCGATGATTATTTAATATCTGAATTTTTTCAAAAAGAAAAAACAGAGATAGAAACTTTAGAAATAGCACAATCCGAAAAAGAAACCATTTTGGGTGAAGCCATCGAAGAAGCAATAAACCTTTTAGAATTAATACCCGAAGAAGATGAAACTACCATACCAACTGCCCAAGTAAAAGAGCAACTAAAAAAACAAATTGCTTACATGGTTGATGAAAAGAAAAATCCTGAAGAAGCTAAATCCTATCAGGAAGCAGAAAAGAAGATACTGGACACCGAAAAAGAAATTAAAGAAATAAAAGCTACACTAAAAGCCAAGCAAGCCGAACTGGAGCTGAAACTCATTATAAAACGCTATGGTACGGATGATGAAAAAGCCGAAAGCGAAAAGCTATTGCGAATAGCTGATACTGAAATTGACAAACTGGATGCAGTTATTGAAAAACTAATTGCACCATTTATTGATGAACTAAAGGACACCAGCAATTTTGAGCAAATCAAGAAATCGGTAACTGCTTTTGAAAAATCAGTGAAATCAGACCAATCAAAAAAATCAGTGGTTCAGACAGTAATTGAAGCCCAAAAACAGTTTAAAGAAATAACCAAAAGCTATAATACTTTGCTAAAAGACAGAGGCATTATACAAGCCAAGCTAAACAGGTTGGATAGCTTATTAAAAGAAATAGGCGGCATTATTACCACCGAGCAAGCACAAATGTTGATACTGAAAAAACATTTTGATATTATCAACAACCAACTGCAACGCTACTTAAATGCCGAAAAAAGAACACTAATAAGTGCTTACGAAAATCTATTTGATAAATATTATACTTCTGCTCAAAGCATAGAGCAAAGTCGTAATAAAACGATGGCTGAATTAAATGATTTTCTAACCCAGTTAAACTATTTAGTATAATGGAATTAAATAAAAATATATTAATTCAAATACAAAGCATTATTGCCAATGCCCAACAAAAAGCCATACATTCGGTAGATACTGAAAGGGTGCTCATGTATTGGCAAATAGGCAAAGTAATATTTGAAGAAGAACAACAAGGAAAAGACCGTGCCGAATACGGTAAATACCTTATTAAATCCATTTCCGATACCTTTCAACCACAATTTGGAACAGGGTTTTCTATAAGACAATTAGAGATGAATAGGCAGTTTTATAAGACTTTCCCAATTACGAACGCACTGCGTTCGCAATTCAGTTGGACACATTACCGACTGAATATAAAAGTATCCAATATTAATTGTAAAAAAAATACATTACAAGAATTGGAAAATTATATGACAAAAAGGCAAGTAGAATTATCCAGATTTAATAGAAGAGGATTATATAAAATGAAGCAGTTTTACGAATCGTATATAAATGCTCATTTTGTTTTCACAATAGCAAATAAATTACAAATACTTGAAGGAAAAGTAAATAAATTTGTGTCATCATTGTTGATACAAAAACAATGCTCAGTAGCTAAACTTAATAATTTTCTAACCCAATTAAATTATTTGAAGTAATGGAAGAAAATCAAATACAAATTCCAGAGGGCTGGGCAAAACTTTATTTAAATGAAATATTTGAATTTAAGTATGGTGCAAACTTGCCAACGATAGATTTTAGTACAGATGGATTTCCAGTTTATGGAGCAAATGGAATTATTGGATTTCATTCCAAATTCAATTACATAAATTCTGAAATTTTAATTAGTTGTCGTGGTGAAAATAGTGGTGTTATTAATGTGTCAAAAGAGAAAGCTTTTATTACGAATAATTCTATAGTTTGCAAATACAAATTTGAAGTAGATAAAGTATTTTTCTATTATAACTTAAAAACCATTGACAGATTAAAAATGGTTTCAGGTTCGGCACAACCTCAAGTTGTTATAAAGGATTTGAATAAAATTGATATAGTATTTCCAAAATCAATTGCTGAACAACAAAATATTGCCACCATCCTTTCCAAAACCGACCAAGCCATTGCCCATACAGAAGCATTAATAGCTAAATACACCCGTATAAAAACAGGCTTAATGCAAGACCTACTTACCAAAGGCATTGACGAAAACGGAAACATAAGAACCGAACAAACCCACGAATTTAAAGACAGTCCATTGGGTAGAATACCGAAGGAGTGGGAATGCATATTAATTGATGATTTGGCAAATTTAAAATCAGGGGGAACACCAAGCAGACAAAATTCTTCTTTTTGGAATGGCGATATTCCTTGGGTGAAAACTGGAGAAGTAAACTACAATTTAATAAAAGAAACAGAAGAGTATATTACTGAAAAAGGTCTGAAAATGTCATCAACAGTTTTATTTCCCAAAGGAACTATTTTGATGGCTTTGTATGGTCAAGGTAAAACAAGAGGACGAGTTTCAACTTTAGATATTGATGCTACAACAAATCAAGCTTGTGTTGGCTTTTTAAATTTAAAAAAGGTTACTACTAATTTCTTGTATTTTACATTAACACATGAGTATGAAAAACTAAGAGATTTAAGTAATGATGGTGCTCAAAAGAACCTTAGCAGTGGTTTACTTAAAAAATATTTTCTAAAAATTCCATCTGATATTAAGGAACAGGAACGAATAGATGAATTATTTGCAAGAATTGATAATTCCATAATTAAGGAACAATATTCACTATCCAAACTACAATCCATAAAAACGGGTTTAATGCAAGATTTATTAAGTGGGAAAGTGAGGGTGAATAATTTAAAATTAAAAGAAGCAAATGAAACAGCACTTGCATAAAAAGCGAAACGCCTCTTGTGGGAGGCGTCAGACCAAGGATACTATCCTTGGTGTTGTTCTTGAATGCAAATGTAATACAAAATAATTGAACGATGCAAGAAAAAGAACAAAAAAAAGAAAGAGTAGTTGCCTACATTGATGGTTTTAACCTCTATTTTGGTATGAGGGAAGCTGGCTTTGACAATTGCAGATGGTTGAATGTCAGCAAATTAGTAAGTAGTTTGCTAAAGCCACATCAGTCGCTTGTAGGCATAAAATATTTCACAAGCAGGGTTAGTAACAACCCCGATAAGCAGAAAAGACAATCTACCTATATAGATGCCTTAGAAAGTACAGGTGCTAAAATTATCTACGGAAACTACCAAGATGGCTCAACCGAGTGTAAAAGATGTGGCCATATTTGGAGAACTGCCAAAGAGAAAATGACCGATGTAAATATAGCAACAGCCATTATAGTAGATGCCTATAAAGACGAATACGATATGGCAATGCTTATTTCAGGGGATAGTGATTTAACACCTCCTATTCGTGAAGTACATAATTTATTCAAAAACAAAAGAGTGTTCATTGCTTTTCCACCCAAACGCCACAATAGTTCAATGGCATTGGTTGCCAAAGGTTCTGAAACTATTGGTAGAAAAAAATTAGTAGATGCACAGTTTGATGAAGAGGTGGTAAGCAAAACAGGCTATAAATTAAAAATTCCAACCGAGTGGAAATAAAAAATACATTATGATTTTAAGCAACGATAATAAATACAGGGGCAATATTGGTTCATCTCTTAAACTGGATGAATACAGCCATGTAGAAAAACCTTTTATTGAGCAATTAAAGGGTTTAGGTTGGAACACTGGAAAAAACCAAGTGTTGGAGCTTGAAATGCAACAAACACCCGAGCAGAGTTATCGTACATCATTTTCAGAAGTGGTATTGCAGCCTAAACTTCGTCAAGCATTAATTTCAATCAATCCATTTTTAACAGATGGGCAGGTAGATGAAGTTGTAAGAAAAATAACCACCTTTCAAAAAAACAGCTTAATAGAAAACAATCAGCAGGTATTGACCTACTTGTTAGAAGGTACAAGAGTTTCTGCCAATGAGCAAACAGGTGAATTAAGCCCAACAGTTCGGTTCATTGATTTTGAAAACATAGAGAATAATGTATTTACAGCCATATCGCAGTTTAAGGTTAAAGTAACAGGCACAGACCACCATATTATTCCCGACCTGGTATTGTTTGTAAACGGTTTACCAATTGTTGTAGTAGAAGCCAAATCATCTAAAGTAAAAGAACCCATTGCAGAAGCCATAGACCAGCTAATGCGATATTCCGAACAAAGAGGTGATACAGGAGAAGGCAATAAAGAACTATTCTTTTACAATCAGTTTATTATTACTACTTGCCGTACTGAAGCTAAGTTTGGTACAATAACCACAGGCATTGAAAAGCACTTTTATCGTTGGACAGACCCCTATCCAAAATCATTAAATGATTTAGAACACGGTGCAAGTAGCCCCAACGACCAGCAACGAATGGTTGCCGGTATGTTAGATTTAAGAAACCTGTTAGACATTATTCAGGTATTCACAGTTTTTCAAATAGACGACAAAGGCAAGAAAATAAAAGTAGTTGGCAGATACCAACAATTTAGAGCAGTTAAAATAGCAACCAAGCGTTTAATTGAAGGCAAAAACCCTTTGGAACGTGGCGGCATTGTTTGGCACACACAAGGTTCAGGCAAATCATTAACAATGATGTTTATGGTTCGTGAAATGCGATTAAAGTCAGCTTTGCAGTCTTGGAAAATTGTATTTATTACCGACCGTACACAACTGGAGGAACAATTATCAGAAACAGGACACAGCATAGGGTTCACTATAAAAAATGCAAACTTCATTAATCCGAAAGCCACACCAGACGGTAAGAGTTTAAAGGAATTATTAAGCAATGATAATTCAGATATGGTAATGGCAATGATCCATAAGTTTCAAGAAAATGGCGATTTGGAAGGCTTGCAAATTTTCCCCGAATTAAACCCCAATACCAATATTTTAGTAATGACCGATGAAGCCCATCGTTCTCAATACTCTTTGCTTGCAGCCAATTTAGATAAGGCATTACCCAATGCAACTTCAATAGGCTTTACAGGTACACCAACAGGCAAAACAGAAAAGAAATATAAAGACTACATTGATAAATACACAATGCGTCAGGCAATTGATGATGGTGTTACTTTAGAAATAGTGTATGAAGGCTTTACACACAATGCTGAAATTCCTGATAAGAAAGGAATGGATAAAAAGTTTGAAGATGTATTTAGTGATTATCAACTAACAGAACGCTTACAGATTTTAGGTTTTGGCAGTCGTGATGCTTATTTAGAAGCCATTGAAACCATAAGAGATAAGGCAAAAAATATGGTAACACACTATGTAGAGCAAATCTTTGCAGGTGGTTTTAAGGCTCAAATAGTTGCCAATAGTCGTGAAGCAGCAGTAAGGTATAAAGTAGCCATTGAGGATGCATTAAAACAAAAAATCGCTGCATTGGAAATCAATAATCCAATGAAAGTAAATATTGAAATGCTCAAGCAATTAGAGATAGCAGTAGTTATTTCGGGCAGTCATAACGATGCTTTGCATATCAAGGCTTTTACAAATGGTGATTATCACAAAAAGAGTATTAAGCGTTTCAAACTTCCTTTTGGTAAAACTGATGAAGAAGATACAGCACTCAATGGTAATGTAGGCATCATCATAGTAAACAATATGTTGCTTACTGGTTTTGATGCTCCTATTGAACAAGTAATGTATTTAGACAGGGTTATTATAGAACATAATTTATTGCAAACCATAGCAAGGGTAAACCGTATTGGTCCAGAAGGCAAAAACAAAGGTTTCATTGTTGATTATGTAGGTGTAGGGCATCATTTAAAACGAGCCTTAGATACTTATGCCGAAAAAGAAATACAAGAAATTTTAGGTTGCATTTCAAACGATGAAGCCGAACTAAACGAACTTATAAAAGCACATAAAGATATTTGGCAATATTTAAAACAACAGGGTTTGGAAGCCCTATCAGACAGCGATGCTTTCTTTGATGTGTTCTATGATGAGGATATACGATTTGAGTACATAAAGCTATATAAAAAACTAACCACTTGTTTCAACGATGTTTTGCCCCGAAAGGAAGCATTAGACTTTTTTAATGACTGGAAAACATTTACAGAAATTAACGAATTAGCACTCAAACACTTTAGGGATGGTCGTTTCAGTATGAAAGGTATTCCGCCAAAATTAAGAGGTATTGCCGATGAATTTTTAAAGAGTAGAGGCTTAGAACAAACAGTTGCACCCATATCAATTATTGCAGAAGATTTTCAAAAGGGCGTAAATACCAAGAAAAGAGAAAAAACAAAAGCGGCAGAAGTTGAACACGCCATCCGCCATTACATTGATATTAATTTGGATGAAGACCCTGCATTGTTTGCATCATTTGCCAAAACCTTAGAGGAGATTTTAGAAAACTTTAAAGGTAACTGGAAAGCCATTTATGAAGAGTTAGAAAAACTAAGGGAGAAAATTAAGAATAGGGAAAAGGAAGAAACCTACGGTTTAGACCGTAAAAAACAGATGCCTTTCTTTAATTCATTTAAGGAATACCTATTTGACAATAGAAAATTAACCGATGAAGAAATTGCACAAAATGTAAATCTAACCCAGCATATTTTCAATTTAGTTTTTACCGAAATAAAATTGACAGGCTTTTGGGATAGCACACCGGCACAGCTAAAACTAAAAGCAGAGTTGCAGAAGATGTTATTATCACCCGACTTCAACAAATTGCCAAACATTGTAATTAAAAGAAACGAGTTGATTTCAAGAATAATGGAGTTAGCAAAAACTAATCATTTTAAAATTATTATGGACTAATGCAATTTGAATATACCATAAAATATAGCAAACGCAAAACGCTCAATATTACTGTTGAACGAGATAGGAAAATTATTGTCCGAGCCCCAGAGAATACTTCTGCACAAAAAATTGAAGAGGTATTACAATCAAAAAAACAATGGTTAAAAGAAAAAATCAACCATACGCAGAAGTATCCAATTGTTTCACCAACCAAAGAATTTATTTCAGGTGAAACTTTATTGTATTTGGGTAAAAACTATCAATTGTTGGTGGTTGATGAAGCAATTGAAGGTATTGAATTTGAACAAAGATTTAGAATTTCAAAAGCTAATCAGCCCCATGCAAACGCTTTATTCAAAAAATGGTACTTGGATGAGGCTTTAAAGTTAATAGAACCGTTGGCTAAGAATTTTGCAAAAAACTTAGGGGTTGTTTACAATGAATTTAAAATATCTGAAATGAAATACCGTTGGGGGTCTTGTACGCCATCCAATAATATCATTTTCAATTGGCGCATAATCAAATCACCCATGTATGTTTTAGCGTACTTGGTAGCACACGAATTAGTGCATTTGATGGAAAACAATCATACGCCTCGTTTTTGGAATATCCTTTCAATACAAGTGCCCAATTATTTAAAGGCTAAAAAATGGCTCAAAGAAAATGGACATTTATTGGAAGTTGACTTTTAATAATGGTTAATGGTTAGTCCTCTTTTAAATAATGTTTTTTCTTTTATCTGTATCACGGATTATACCGATTCTTGTCATGCGTGTGGTTGTTATGCTAACCGTTTGAATGCGGGTAATTATCTTTCAAAAATGGTTTACCCCCGATTTATCGGGAGAGAAAATATTTTTAAAATAAGTCTTGATGAATATGAGTGGGAGCTATAGGGATCGAACCTATGACCCTCTGCTTGTAAGGCAGATGCTCTAAACCAGCTGAGCTAAGCTCCCTTTTATTTTATTTGTACTTAAATTAGTAAAATAAATATATGCGAATATAGTAAGAGATTTTATTATTTCAAAAAATATATTTTTAATGGGCTAAATCATTTTTTTGAGGTGCTAAGAGGGGGGTAGTGGTGGTTAATGGTCAATCTATTTGCCATTTTCAACTTTCAATTAGCCAAATTTGTCTGAACGGTGATTTATATGATAAATGTACAATAGTAGAAATTAAAAAAGGCAATTAGCCAAATTTGTCTGAACGGTGATTTATATGATAAATGTACAATAGTAGA
>JASGCP010000016.1:6335-9411 GCA_030053995.1 Phycisphaerales bacterium | reverse complement strand
AATTAAAAAAGGCTTATAGCCAAGCGAAGATATTTTTAATAAAATGGAATTATCTACAATAGTAGAAATTAAAAAAGGCTTATAGCCATAAGATACCGAGATGTATATATTGCGACATATCTACAATAGTAGAAATTAAAAAAGGCTTATAGCCCTTGTTATTAGTCGACCAGACCGTGCGATCTACAATAGTAGAAATTAAAAAAGGCTTATAGCCATTCTGCAAGTCCGCAATCTCTGCACCTGATCTACAATAGTAGAAATTAAAAAAGGCTTATAGCCTTTCATAAATTTTTTATATAAATCATAACTATCTACAATAGTAGAAATTAAAAAAGGCTTATAGCCTGTAAATTCAAAGATACTGGTATAAAAATCTACAATAGTAGAAATTAAAAAAGGCTTATAGCCATTCTAAATGATATAGTTGATTCAATAGGATCTACAATAGTAGAAATTAAAAAAGGCTTATAGCCCGACTTCCCGGTGCAGTATCATTAACGCGATCTACAATAGTAGAAATTAAAAAAGGCTTATAGCCACCAATATCAAACGCTAATCTATAATTGTATCTACAATAGTAGAAATTAAAAAAGGCTTATAGCCCTTTTGATGCTAATAAGGGTTTCGCATGGATCTACAATAGTAGAAATTAAAAAAGGCTTATAGCCTTATTAGCAACTTGTTATAATGCTGATGGATCTACAATAGTAGAAATTAAAAAAGGCTTATAGCCTGATTGACTTATCCCGTTATATTCCTTTAATCTACAATAGTAGAAATTAAAAAAGGCTTATAGCCCATGTAGGACTGTTCGCTATTATCCCTGCACTATCTACAATAGTAGAAATTAAAAAAGGCTTATAGCCAAATCCTGCATTTGTTGCAATGCACGCTTATCTACAATAGTAGAAATTAAAAAAGGCTTATAGCCCCCCGTTAACAAAACTTCATTCGCATACCATCTACAATAGTAGAAATTAAAAAAGGCTTATAGCCCTAATTCATAACAGTAGCTTAGATACTTATCTACAATAGTAGAAATTAAAAAAGGCTTATAGCCCTAATGGCAATGGGTGACATTGTAAAGGATCTACAATAGTAGAAATTAAAAAAGGCTTATAGCCCCTGATCACTGTTAATTACTGAATCAAGAATCTACAATAGTAGAAATTAAAAAAGGCTTATAGCCTAACATATAAAGAGACATTCCCATTAAATCTACAATAGTAGAAATTAAAAAAGGCTTATAGCCCTTTTCAATTTGTTGATAAAACATAAACGATCTACAATAGTAGAAATTAAAAAAGGCTTATAGCCTCGCAGGTTAAGAACATACCTAATTTAGATCTACAATAGTAGAAATTAAAAAAGGCTTATAGCCCCTGATCACTGTTAATTACTGAATCAAGAATCTACAATAGTAGAAATTAAAAAAGGCTTATAGCCTAACATATAAAGAGACATTCCCATTAAATCTACAATAGTAGAAATTAAAAAAGGCTTATAGCCCGTATGTTGTTATTGGTATAATAATATAAATCTACAATAGTAGAAATTAAAAAAGGCTTATAGCCATTTATTGTATCATATATAACCTCAACCTATCTACAATAGTAGAAATTAAAAAAGGCTTATAGCCAAAGTCACCAGTACGCTTATCTTTATCGATCTACAATAGTAGAAATTAAAAAAGGCTTATAGCCGCTTGTAAAGTCTAAACTAAGGGACGAATATCTACAATAGTAGAAATTAAAAAAGGCTTATAGCCAATCGACCCGCCTAATTGATCATGATCAATCTACAATAGTAGAAATTAAAAAAGGCTTATAGCCAATCAGTTACAAGATTTTACTATGTACGATCTACAATAGTAGAAATTAAAAAAGGCTTATAGCCCAATGAATGTATTAGATGCCGTTATAATAATCTACAATAGTAGAAATTAAAAAAGGCTTATAGCCACTGTTGGCTATGATACCCGCACTTAGAATCTACAATAGTAGAAATTAAAAAAGGCTTATAGCCTTAGGCGGGTCGGCTTGATATTCAATCCATCTACAATAGTAGAAATTAAAAAAGGCTTATAGCCTGCGACAAAGAAACGGCGGATGACCTAGATCTACAATAGTAGAAATTAAAAAAGGCTTATAGCCATACTATCTTGTATTGTCAAATATTGATTATCTACAATAGTAGAAATTAAAAAAGGCTTATAGCCCAGATCGTGGAAAAAAAGAATCGTGAATTATCTACAATAGTAGAAATTAAAAAAGGCTTATAGCCTCGGATCTGAAGAGTTAACAAAAGAGGGATCTACAATAGTAGAAATTAAAAAAGGCTTATAGCCGATAACAATACGAATACGGGAGCCACTATCTACAATAGTAGAAATTAAAAAAGGCTTATAGCCCCATATTTATTATCATTTTTAACTACAAAATCTACAATAGTAGAAATTAAAAAAGGCTTATAGCCAACAAAAATGCGGGTTAAGGATGTTAATATCTACAATAGTAGAAATTAAAAAAGGCTTATAGCCCTCGTATTGCAACAGCACAAATTAATAAAGATCTACAATAGTAGAAATTAAAAAAGGCTTATAGCCTGCGGTTTTTAATGATTTTAAAGGTTAATCTACAATAGTAGAAATTAAAAAAGGCTTATAGCCCTACTCGTAATAATTCCAAGCCGTTCGTATCTACAATAGTAGAAATTAAAAAAGGCTTATAGCCTATGTCAATGATAATACACTCCCATTAATCTACAATAGTAGAAATTAAAAAAGGCTTATAGCCAATAATATAAGAAAATTTTACCCCCATAGATCTACAATAGTAGAAATTAAAAAAGGCTTATAGCCTAACGAACGGCTTGGTATTATCACAAGTTCATCTACAATAGTAGAAATTAAAAAAGGCTTATAGCCTATTATTTATGTTAAACGTTTATTGTTGATCTACAATAGTAGAAATTAAAAAAGGCTTATAGCCAGTAGAAAATTTTGTTACGGATACAAAAATCTACAATAGTAGAAATTAAAAAAGGCTTATAGCCCTAGGTCTTGTTAGGTGCG
>JASGCP010000016.1:3638-6235 GCA_030053995.1 Phycisphaerales bacterium | reverse complement strand
GCTAGGACCCATCAAATATCTACAATAGTAGAAATTAAAAAAGGCTTATAGCCAAAAAGAACTGTTGATTCATTTATTGTATCTACAATAGTAGAAATTAAAAAAGGCTTATAGCCAGGAAAAGTATTACCCTTTACCAATATTGTTTAATCCCCGTTAAAGTGGAAGGTGTTGGATTAATGTTTAATAATTTTTAATTACCCATATTAATTCAATAGTGCATCATCAGATATTAATAATTAATTAAGTCTTCTTTTTTTCTTGAATCATATTTGTTACCGCTGATTTCAGAAAATTAATATCTTGTTTATAGGCGTCCAACTGTTTGTTTGTAGCTGTTTGGTTTTCTTTTTCTTGTGATAGTTCTTTATAGAGTTTTTCTAAGGTTAGCTCCAAGTAATTTATTTTTTTTGTATTTTCTAAGTTTAAGGAATCTATTTTTTTATTAAGAAAGCGAACGCTATCTTGATTGTTTTTTAATTCTTTTGCGAGTTCTTGTGTAGCACTAATATTAAGCATAGCCAGGGCGTCGTAATCTACATGCAAGACATTGTTTGTATGTGGTCCATATACAAAGACACGCTTGCCCAATGGGTATTGATCGGGTTGTTTGGTGCAGGTAAAACTATTATTATATACGGTATCGATGGTTACTTCTATCAAATGTCCTGCTTCTGTAAAAATTCGTACTTGGTTATGTGGTACGAATAGGGAATCCAATAAAATAGTAGTAGGTTTAAAAACTATTCTATAAACATTATTTTTTTCAGCAATTAATGAATCAGCTGGTTTATATATTGTAGGAAGGAACCCTGGTATTGCTTCTGAAATTGCTGTTGGATACACTTGTTGAATTTGTTGAGCAATAACTTTTTTATATAGTCTTCGATCATTTATAGAATCACGCATTTTATAGTCTGTGATTTTAATTTTATTCAGGATGGCTAAATCAGCATAGCTATTGCTTGTATCGATGATTTTTTTTAAACGGCTGTCAGAACTAACTGTAATGGTACCGTTAACAGCGAGATAGGCTGGGGCATTTGCTTCGTTAATAGGATTATCAATCATAACGCGGCCATGAAATATAGCTGCGGTAGCGAGCGTTTGAGCTGTGTTAAAAGATGTTATTGCACTACTCGGTGCCGTAAGAAAGTTGGCTTGAGGGTCTGATGCTGTCCATGAAAATATGGATGAGCTACTTTCGCCTACTTCTAATGGTGCCCCCAGTGGACTGCCACCCAGATTAATAGATAATGCCCTCATACTAACCGTATTGGTATTGAAATAAATACTGCCGGTGGGGCTACTTATATTGGGTGATGTTAAATCGCTACCAATTATGCTGTTCATTATATTAAGCTGATTGTTGGCATTTGGTAAATCAATGGATAGGCCTATTGATGAACCACCACCTATTATTACATTGTTATTACCCGTTCTGATACTACCGCCTGTATTTCCTCCAATTAAAATATCATTGGTGCCTGTAGAAACATTAACTCCTGATTTGAATCCAATAGCAATATTATAATTACTATTAGTGAGTGATGATAATGCCAGTTCACCAATACCAATATTACTGGAGCCTGAGGTGAGTAATGCAGCTGCTTCATTGCCCATGAATATATTATCATTTCCAGACACACCCGGGCCTGAACTGAGCACTTCGCTACCAATAGCAATATTATCCGATCCTGTTGTAATCATGTATCCGGCCATATTACCGATACCAACATTATTATTGCTATTGGCGTTAGAATATAGGGCTTGAAAACCAATGCCAACATTACCCGATCCGGTACTTAATGTATTGATAGCGGCATTTCCAATTCCCACGTTATTTTGTCCTGAAATGCCGGCAGATTGTGACATTACAGAATTTCCAATACCAACATTATAGTTACCGGATGTAAGGAAATTCATGCTATTGTTACCAATTGCTATATTGGCACTATTTCCTAAGAAAGGTCGTGCATTAAGCATGGCATTGGTACCTACCGCTATATTATAATCCCCCCCTGTTGCGTTAGGTAGGGCATTGTTGCCAATAGCAATATTATTATCAGCCGTGCGCAAGGCGTTTAAACTATTGGTGCCGAGTGCAAGATTTCCTGTTCCTGTTTGCAAAGAATATAATGATTTAAAGCCGATTGCTACATTTTCAATAATACTGTTGCTCGATGCTTTATTTGCATTGGCGAGTGATAAAGTACCTACTGCGGTGTTACCAACTGTTGATGATTGTAGCCCTGAATAATTTGTTGCATCAGATGCACCAGCACCAGCACCAAAAAATGTGTTAGCATAATAAAGATTGGCAAGATTAGTATCGGATAGTAGTCCTGCAACACGCCCAAATGTTTTAAAAACAAGTGCAGCATCGGTCGTACCAATAAAATTCATGTCTGGATTAGTTCCTGAGTTGCCCTGTAAAGCCCAACCGTCTGTAAAAGTACTAAGTTGTTTAATGTTTAACTTTCTTATAACGCCGTCAATGTTTTCCGTTAACAAAAAAGTATCTACAGCAAGATTACTTAAATCCAAATTGGTAATCATTAATGGCGTGGCGGTACTTGTTTCTATTGTTGTTGGAC
>JASGCP010000016.1:0-3538 GCA_030053995.1 Phycisphaerales bacterium | reverse complement strand
CGGTTAATCCCCATCCTGAAGAAGTTACGAGTGAGCTAATTTTTAGTTTTCTTATTAAGCCATTAATGTCTTCCGTTAACAAAAAAGTATCTGCATCGATTACTCCTAAGTTCAAATTGGTAATCATCAATGGCGTGGCGGTACTTGTTTCTATTGTTGTTGGACGGTCAAGTATGCCACCTAATACAACGGTATCCTTATTTTTTGTTAAGCCATTGGTAGCGGTATCTACTACATTCAAAGATTTAAGAGATTTAAGACGCAAAATGCCGGTACCAGCCGAGCTCACAAGAAAGGAATCAGATAAACTAATACTCGATTGTAATCCTGAAATGGACAATGTATTCGTAGTACTTGTTTGTATGTTTGTAGCTTGAATTAATGTCCCCCCGAGTTGAAGGGTACCTGCGTTAATCGTTAAACCGTTATTAGCATTAGTAATAATCGTAGGGATAGAAGCAATAGACCAATTAGGGGTTGCAGGGGTTCCGATATTAATGTCTAAAGTCTTTCTGGTAGTATTAAAGATCATTAAACCTGTTGCAGGCATAGGAATAGCGTCTCGTTGCGTACTCGTCATACTTGGCAATAACAAACCTTTGTTGGTGGCGGTCAGTTGTAATATTGCACTGTTGTCTATGGGAACATCTACCCCAATATTAACCTGTGCATTAATTAATAAGGGAATACTATAGAAAGAAACCAAAACAATGATTCTGATAAATGTAAGACGCATCATAAATAATTTTGCAAAGGTACAAAATTTTAGTTAAATCGGTTTTTTGTCTGTATAGGAATTAGTTTTTTTAACTAACTTTGCGAATGATTTTATACTGATTCATTTTGTACATAAAGAATTAATAAATGATTTTCTTGAGAAGATGGTTATTATTTTTTCTTATAATTTGTTGTAAAGGCGTTTATGCACAAGTTAATATTGGAGATGATAAGCCTACTGATCCGAGTGCTGTGCTACAACTATCGAGTGTTAGTAAAGGGTTTTTGTTGCCACGGATGAGTACCGGTGCACGAAGTCTTATAGATTATCCGGCTACAGGATTAATAATTTTTAATACAGATTTTAATCAGGTACAAGTTAATATTGGTCCGCCGAATAGACCAGATTGGCAATCTTTAAGTTATAATTCGGGTTTATTTCAAACGCAGGTAACATCGGTTATTCAAGCGAACAATGGGTTGACGATAACGCAGAATGGTGATACCATTCAATTAGGGGGTATTCTTAAGCAGTTGACAACATTTTACAATTCAAATAATTTTGTATTTAATGGTTTGCTTACGGCAGGGGTAGGGGATACTTTTTTTCTGACACAAAATATAAGTGGTGCATTAACGCGTCGGTCTTTGTCGGCATTATCATTTCCTAGTTTAGTAACGGGTGCTATACCATTCGATAACTTCATCGTAGCGGATCCTAATACTGGACAACTGAAGAAGATACCGGGTAAGTCGGTGTTAGTTGCAGCTAATAATGGTCTTTTACAGATTGGTGGTTCTACGGTGCAGTTAGGTGGGGTACTTAATCAATTGACGACTTTTTACAATTCAAATAACTTTGTCTTTAATGGTCTTAGGACCGGTACCCTTGCCGATAGTTTTGTTGTGATGCAAAATCAAGCAGGGGCTTTAGTCCGCCGTTCTTTAGCAACATTGCCTTTTGGTAATGTTGCGTACGGGACCATACCGGCTAATAATGTTGTATTAATTAATCCTGTTACTGGTCAATTTCAGCAAATAGCAAGTACGCGTTTTGTTTTGACTGCTAATAATGGGATCACTAAGAGTGGGGATTCTGTTGTGTTGGGCGGGAGTCTTGTTAGTCCTACTGTTATTAACACGCAGGGAAATAATTTGTCGATACTGGGGCTAAAGGTAGGAAATCCGCTAACGGATAGTTTAGTGTCTGTATCTTCCGCTGGGATATTGGGTAAGTTACCTGTTACATTTTCTACAAATGTTAAGCCTGGTAATGGTTTAACTAAGATAACAGAAGATTCGCTGATACTCGGCGGCACTTTATCTACGGATGTTGTTTTTAATATGAATGGGAATGCAATGATAATGAATGGATTGTCATCAGGTAATGTTACTTCAGATTCTTTGTTAGTAGTGAGCAATGGTATCCTCAAAAAAATAAATCCTTTATCATCAACGGGAACGCTACTTGATACGGCTAATAATGGATTGACGAAGTCGTTAGATACCATTCAATTAGGTGGTACTTTGATCAAGCCAACGATTATTAATACGAGTGCTACGAATACTTTATCAATACAAGGGCTTTCTACATCTGGTCTTGCTGATACATTCATTGTAGCAATGAACATCGATGGTAAGTTAACCATAACCAATCGATCAGTGAATAATGGTTTTTTCTGGTCAACCCAAGGAAATAACGGTACGAATATTCCTACTAATTATATGGGTACCAATGATAATCAACCATTATTATTTAAGGTTAATTCTTTGCCGGCGGGTTATTTGTCTAATTTATCGGGTAGTCCATTTGCCAGTAGTGATAACACTTATTTTGGTTTAAATACTGGTAATCCGCTTGGTGCTACCAATACGGGTTATAGAAATACGGGTATAGGTTCTGGTACACTTAAAAAAAGTACTTCGGGCAATACAAATACGGGTGTTGGCTATAATAGTTTAACAAATTTAACTTCTGGTAGTCTGAATACTGCACTTGGTGCCAATGCACTACCGCTTATAACCCAGTCGTCTAATAATACGGCAATTGGTACTAATGCTTTAGCATCGCTTAGTAGTAATAGTAGCGGTGGTAATTTGGCTATTGGTTATAATGCTGCGAATAATGTTACGGGTGGCACTAACAATATTTTTATCGGTGCGAATGCAGGACCTTCCAGTTTGGTTGCGTTGAATAATACCTTGAATATCGGTAATCTGATATTTGGTTTAAATATGCCTACTGTTTATGGAGCTAAGCCTACTGGAAACATCGGTATAGGTGCATTGAATCCTACGAATCGTTTGTATGATTCAGCTACGCGCGATCCGCTACGATTGGGGGGATTAGTGCTTAGTAATGTAAAATCAGACTCGTTGCTGTTTGCAACAAGTGATAGCGGTATTGTTAGAATGATTAGTTTGAATGCTACCGCATGGAAATTGTTAGGCAATTCAGGTACTAATGCTACTAATTATTTAGGAACAAGTGATGCAACTGATTTTCAAATAAGAACGAATGGGGTGAATAGAATTTATACAGTGGGTGTTGCTGGTGCTACACAAGGTTTTGTCGGCATTGGTACAACTAATCCTACCAATCAATTAACTGTTAGCGGTGTAGCCGACCCTCTAAAATTGTTAGGCTTAGAAACTTCAGGTGATAGAACAGATTCGTTTGTGGTAGTAAATAACGGGGTATTAAGACTGCGTAATGCTAACCAACTACTCGATACCGCGTACAACGGATTGACAAAAAATTTAGATACTGTTTTATTAGGTGGTTCGTTAAATCGTCCTACAGCGATACAAACAAGTGCAA
>JASGCP010000015.1 GCA_030053995.1 Phycisphaerales bacterium | reverse complement strand
TGGGTATATTTAGGCACTCTTTTTTTACTTTAAAATTTACATTTTACAGGCTTACGCCCCACAAAATAAACTTGACCCGAAAAATGACCTTATAAAATATCAAATTGTAGTTTTAAAAACCAATTCATTTCTACCATTTTCACCCACCCAATTCGTCATAGAGCCAAAAAATAACTTTTAGAACCCACCTATAATAATTCTATGTTAATTTTATGTCTCTTTTTGAGGTAATGCAACATCGTTCTTGTCTAATTGGTTATACCAATTAATCATTTTTCTGAGATCATATATTTTAATTTGGGTAACATCCAAATTTGGTGATATTTTCTCAAAATAATTGATAACGGCTTGATCATTTTTAATGTCAGGCATGTCAAGGTTAGCACTTTTTATATCTTGAAAAACATCCAATAAAAACATTGGTTGTTCGTCTCGTGAATATACTTCTATTGAGTGAAGTGCAGAAAACTGATGTCCCCTACCACTTATAAATTGGGTAGTTTTCGTTTGCAAAGACTTTACAATTGACCCATCCCCTTTTTTATGTATTAGTTCAAAAAGGCCACTTAATCCAGAAACTGTGACTATCGTTCTATAATCCATACAAATATTTTAATGTTTTAAATACCTGTAAATTACATTTTTTATTTTGTTATTCATAACTGCTTTTTCTTAATAATGAGATAAATGCCTGACCAAAATTATTGGTTATTTGGTGCGGTAGAAATGACTCGACAGATTCCTTTTTGCTCGCTGCTGTTATTTGAACTGATTGATAGATAAGATACTGGCTAAGAAAAATGGCATGTAAAGATTCGTAACCTTGGCTCATCAAACCAGCTAATACACCGCTCAGTACATCGCCACTGCCCCCCTTTGCTAAATAGGGTAATGGATGTAACCATGCAAATATATCTCCTGAAGGTGTAAATGTAAGGGAAATAGAGTTTTTTAAATGAATGAAAATATTATATTTTTGTGCCATTCTTTTTGCAGTATCCATACAATGCTGAAAATTAGTAAAGGGTAAGCCCTTATTACCCAGTCTTTCCCATTCTTTTGGGTGGGGGGTAAAAATAAATTTATTACCTATTTCTAATAGTTTGATATTTTTTGAAAAGATAGTAATAGCATCGGCATCTATTATTATGGGACAACTGTATTTTTTCTGCAACCACGCGTTTAATGCTTCCTCAGTTTCTACATTAGTACCCATCCCCATACCAATTGCTATTCCTGTAATTTTATGTTTTTTTATAAATTCTTGATCAGGAAATTCTGATAAAAAATCTTGATTAGTACTTTGCGTTGGCGTCTTGGACATACCCTCTAAAACATGCGTGTGAAATATTGTCTGAATATTTTTTGGAAGCCATGTAGTTAACAGTCCTACGCCAGAATGTAATGCACCTATACTAGCAAAATTTACAGCACCACTCATCCCAGTTTGTCCACCAATAATTAAACTGTGTCCAAATAAACCTTTGTGGCTATGAAATTCTCTTGGTTTATATATATCTTTAATACCATTTTGACAATATGAATAAAAATATGAGCTGTATTTTTTTATTGCTGTAGGTGATAATTGAATGTCTAAAACCTTGAGTTTACCTAAGTAGCGATAGTTGGGTGAATAAGCAAAACATAATTTATTAACTTGAAAGGTATAAGTTATTGTTGCTTTTATGCATTTTTGATTTTGTTCAAAATCATCAGCCACCATGCCAGAAGGCAAATCTATGCTTATGATGGGACATTTGAAATTATTAATTTGATCAATAATATCGTCCAATATTATATTTCTTCTTTTTTTAAACCCTATACCAAATAATGCATCAATTACCACATCATATTTTTTGTTTTCCTTAATATCAAATACAAAATGAATTTGATTATTATTCCGAACACTGTTAAAATTTGCCTTAAACTCATCGCTCGCTTTTAACATCGGTTCCCCCATTATATATAGGTCAACTGAAATATTTATGTTACTCAGCATAGTGGCAATAGCTAAGCCATCGCCCCCATTATTGCCAACAGATGCAACTATCAGTACAGATTGGATAAGTGGGTAGTCTGATTGGATATTTTCAAAACATACTTTAGCGGCTCTTTCCATTAAATTCAAAGAAGATATATGTTGTTCTATAATCGTTTCTTGCTCTACTTTTTTAATATCACTAGCTGTAATAAAAGGTACCATGGAACATTTTTAAGAACTTCTAAGAAAAAAATATTGCAATTCACTATGGGGGGTACTTTTCAGTATACGAATGTATTATTGAAAATGACATGGCTTTTCAAAAATCAATAATTTAATATAATCCCTACAAAAAGTGTCTGATATACAAAAAGAAGAAATATAAAAATATGATTCAAAGATACGCATCTTTGAATCTATTTTTTATAAGCTGTTATTGATATTTCAATTCGTGCATTTTTAGGTAATTCCTTTACTGCGATGGTTTCTCTTGCCGGGAAAGGTGGTGTAAAATAGGTGGCATATATCTCATTAACTTCTGCAAAAAAAGACATATCAGATAAGAATATACTCACTTTAATTACTTGATCAAATCCTACGCCGGCTTCCTTTAAAATAACAGATATGTTATGGAATATTTGTTCCGTCTCTTTTTTTATTGAATGTTGTACTAATTCCCCAGTATCGCCATTGATAGCAATTTGACCGCTAAGAAAAATAAATTCACCGGCAATAACTGCTTGACTATACGGACCTATTGCTTTTGGAGCAAGGGGGCTATTAACAATACTTTTCATATATTATTTAACTATTTGCCTTTTTTTTCGCCACCTGGCTTAGCATCAGGTGTTTTCGTAGCACTTGCCGGAGCAGGCGTAGCTTTCGTGTCTGGCTTAGCCGCTGAAGCATTAGCACCGGTTGTGGCATTACTATCTTCCTGTTTGAGTTGTCGCGTTAATGCAACGGATGCAACTGGTATCCTCGGAGAGTTTAACAATTCCATATTCTCAACTTTAATGTCTTCCACACGAAGATTGCCATTCAGTCCTAAGTTGGTTATATCCACAGATATTGACTCTCTAAGATTTTTTGGTAAAGTCTTTACTTTTAATGTTTTCATTTTGATAGCCAATTTACCACCTTCTTTAACACCGACACAATTACCAACATATTTTATTGGTAATTCTGCAACGACTGGCTTGTTATCAACAAGTTCTAATAAATCTATGTGTATCAGTTCATCGCTTACTTTATCAAATTGCAAATCTTTTAGGATGCATTTGAAAGATTCCTTGCCCAATTTCATATCAACAATCTGAAAATCAGAGCTGTACACTAAGTTTTTGAAGTCTTTTTTAGGAGCTTGAAAACTAATTTCTTTTTTCCCGCCATAAATTACTCCTGGCAATTCATCTTTGGTGCGAAGATAATTAGCAGCTTTTTTACCAAATTCGGTTCTCACTTGCCCTTCAATTGTAATTGTTTTCATAAATGATTATTATTAAGGATCGCGAATTTAAGCAAATAATTCTTAAATTATTATAGTTTTATATTTTTTATTTTTAAAAAAATATTGTAAATTCATTGGTACGAGGATTTTTTATATATATAAATGTGCTGTTAAATAAGTTTGATTATTTTTTATAAGAGGGGGATAATAAAATAAATTAGTAGTTTAATATCTTGTATTTTTCCATATCATCATAATCCTTTTTTTGCCGATGCTTAAATTTTTACACACTGTTTTTTTTATTTTATGCTTGCTAATTATATCCTATGGACAAACACGCATAGTTAGTGGTATAGTTACTGATACATCTGGCGTACCTATAGATCAGGCAACTGTTACCACTAAAAACAAAAAGAATAGAGTGCTCACGAATGCTCAAGGTGTTTTTTTGCTTACCAGACTTAAAACAGGTGATGTTGTTGAAGTATTAGAAGAAGGATATGTTACGAATAGTTTTATTGTTGATTCAACCGATAATGTTAAGGTAATCTTAAAGCCTTCCATAAATAGTATCGGTGAGGTTACGGTTACTACTGCTTTAGGATTTCAGGTAAAAAAGGATAAATTGACTGGTGCACAATCTACTATCAAAGGTGGCGAATTAGGGCAATCTGGTGAGGTAAGCACTTTAGATGCTCTTTCGTCTAAAGCATCTGGTCTTCAGGTAAATAGGTCTAGTGGGGATCCCGGTGCAAGTGTGTATGTACAAATTAGAGGTCAAAGTACCATTACTGGTAATTTACAACCCTTGTTTATTGTAGATGGTATACCTGTTTCCAACTCTTCCATAAATACCTTAGTTCAAGCAAGGGGTGTCAGTTCCGATGACGGTGATTTTATTAAAACAAATCCGCAGTCTCGGTTAAATGACTTAAATCCTGAAGATATAGGTGATGTTCAGGTTTTAAAAGGACCAGCTGCTGCGGCACTTTGGGGTACACAGGCCGCCAATGGTGCTATTTATATATCTACAAAAAAAGGTAAAAATACTGGTGGTAAAATATCAGTTTCTGTTTCTAGTACGGTATCAATAGAGCAATTAAACAAGGGGATTAATTTACAAACTAATTTTGGGCAGGGAAATGGTGGTTTATATAACCAGCAATCTACATTTTCTTGGGGTGACGCTATTGCAAAAAGAAAAGGGGGCATAGATAACTTTATTACTGATCCTAATAATCCAAATTATGCAGGTTATGTTATTTTTTCCGATGGATCAAGGAGATATGCAATAGCGGCCGGCACCCCCGATAATCCTAGTGGTGGTAAGAATTCAAAAAATACCTATCAGAATTTTAATAATTTATTCAAGACCGGTTATTATTGGCAACAAAATGTAGAGCTCAGTGGTGGCGATGACAAAACAGTTTATTATGGTAGCTTTGGTAATATTGACCAACAAGGTATTTATCAAGCAGGGGCCAATTACCATCGGAAAAGTGTTCGGTTTAATGTAACGCGAAAGATTGGCAAAATAGTTGAATTGACTGGCAATTTTAATTATATGAATGTAAATGCCGCTTCCGTGCAAATTGGTAGTCAAGCATCAGCGGTTGTATTTACTGGTACAAGAACTCCAGCAGATTTTAATAATGCGTATTATACGGGTACTTATGTTGACCCTACGGGGGCACAATTTACCGGCAGGAATGTTTCATACAGAAATCCAATTGGGGCGAATCAAAATCCTAGTTACGATAATCCCAATTGGTCGATGAACAATATTAGTAATAAAAGCATTGTTAATCGGTTTATAGGAAATATAGAGGCTACCGTACATATTACACCGTGGTTATCGCTTGTAGAAAGACCAGGGATTGATAACTATACCGATCGGGGATCAAGTAACTATCCAATCTATAGTTCTGGAAGTATACAAGGTGGTACGGGCGAGTTTATTCTGTCAAATATTCAACAGACAATATTTAATAATGATGTGATTTTACGCGGTAATTTTAATCTTTACAAAAAAGTATTAGGATTAACAGCTTTGGTTGGATGGAATTTTAATGGTAATTCAGTGAATTTCTCTAGCGATGATGTTTTTAATTTTATTGTTAATACCCCTACGGATAATCTAGGGAATTCTGGAGCTGCTTCAAGAAATGTTTATAACACAGAAGTTTTAATACGAACATCGGGACTTTATGCTCAGACTTCTTTTTCAGCATTTGATCAATTGTTTTTAGATTTGACAGCACGAGGTGAAAATGCATCATCGTACAATGGAACTTTCTATTATCCGTCTGTAGGATTAGGGTGGATTTTTACAAAGTTTAATAAATTTCCTAATAATCAAAAAGTTTTAAGTTTTGGTAAACTAAGAGCATCTTATGGTGAAGTGGGGGTACAACCATCGCCGTATCTTCAAAATTCATTATACTATGCTGTTGCACCGAATAATAGTTTTGGCGTTGGTTTTGACTCTAGAGCACCGGGTTTTGGTGGTATTGGTGGTTATGGGCGTTCAAATTCGAGTGGCAATGCTAATATTGTTCCCGAAAAAAAAGCAGAAATAGAAGTGGGTGCTGATTTGCGTTGGTGGAACGATCGGCTTGTAACGAGCTTTACTTATTACAGAAATGAAACAACTGGTGCTATCTTGCCGGTGACATTAGCTCCATCGTCAGGCTATTCTTCGATTCAAAGTAATGCAGGTAATATTAGAAATCAAGGATATGAAGTAGATGTTACAGCCAATTGGATTAATAATAAAAATTGGCATTTTTCTACAGAAGTACTCTGGAGCAGAAATAGAAATAAAGTACTGAGTTTAAAAGGAACAAATACAGTTTATTTAAATGGCTTTGCAGGGGAACTTACATCTATTGCGGCAACGGGTTATGCACTCGGTGTCCTCTACGGTTCTGATTTTAGTAGAGATTCTAAAGGTAATCTTATTTTAGATGCAAATGGGTTTCCTACTTTAGCCAATTCCTTTAGTGTTGTTGGGGATCCTAATCCTGATTGGATAGGTAGTATTATTAATACCATTCGTTATAAAAATCTAACCTTAACAATTTTAATTGACCGTGTACAAGGGGGCGATATTTGGAATGGAACGAAAGGAACACTGTATGCTTTTGGTACGCATGCCGATGTGGGTAATTGGACGGTGTCTGATAAAGATTTAACTAATTATAATGGTCAAATTATTAAAGCAGGTACGCCATTTAGAGGCAATATAAAAGATTTTGGTGCTGGTCCAAAAGCACTAGATGAATCGTGGTATAGTGGTGCTGGTAACGGACTTGGCAATGGATTCAGTGGACCCGCTTCTGCATTTATTGAAGACGGGACTCGTACCAGATTAAGAGAAGTATCTTTAGGGTATTCGTTGCGAACCAATAAATTCAGAAAAGTTACCAAATTGTCTTCCATCGATTTTGCATTTACAGGAAGAAATTTATTGCTCTTTACGCGATATACCGGTGTTGATCCTGAAACGAATTTAAGCGGTGCATCTAATGGAAGGGGGATAGACTACTATAATAGTCCTAGTACTCGTTCGTATATTTTTGTTGTACGCGTTAATTATTAATGAAACATAGAATATTATTAAAATGCGAAAATTTTATCAATTCTTTTTAGTTTTTATACTTATTAGTGGTTGGTTCTTAATGGGTTGCAAAAAATTAGTGTCGGGCATTAATACAAGTCCGAACAATCCGATTGCTGTTCCTTCTGGTTCTTTATTGTTAGGATCAGAAGTTAATATGCAGTTTTCACTGGCTACCCAACCGGCTATTTTTGCAAATCTTTTTTCCAGAGCAATTACTGGAGAAAAGAATCAGGCACGTGGGTATTGGTCGTATGCTATTAATGCTTCTGATTTTGATTATGATTGGACACAAATTTATACGGCACCGTATGTTAATTTTCTAATATTAGAAAATCAAGTTATTAACGAGGGCAATCGAGTTTTTTTAGGCGTTGAACAAATTAACCGAGCTTATTTAATGTCTGTTATAACTGACTTATGGGGTGATGTACCCTATACGCAAGTTGGCTCATCGCTTACGACCACACCTATTTATGATAAACAATTAAGTATCTATTCTTCATTACAAGATTTGTTAACACAAGCGATAGAAAATTTAAATTCTGGGAGTGGTGGGGTACCTGCTGGTAGTGATATTTTTTATAATGGTAATGTTAGTCAATGGGTACAAGCTGCCAATGCTCTTAAAGCTAGGCTGTATTTGCACATTGCTAAAACAGCAAGAATTTATTACGATTCTGCATTTTCATACGCTCAAAAAGGTATTCAACAAGGCAATGATTGGTATGGACCACAAGGGGTTATTTTCTCTCAAGATGCTAATGCTTGGCAGAACTTTATCTATTCTGCACGGATAGGTGATATAGATGCGGATAGCCGATACACTTACGGCGTGCAATTATTTTTTAACAGACTGCAATGGGAAAATACAAATGATATGAATACCAATGACTCTGCCCGTTTTGCGTTTAGTTATCAAATAGCGAGTAATGCCGGTTTTAGTAGTGGTGTTTTTTATGATTACATTTTAAATGCATTAGGGCCTGGTATTAGTGGTTTTAATGCTAGCCAAACAGGTGTTATGGGTGGTAATTTTCCTATTTTCACTTATGCCGAAAATTTATTAATTGCTGCGGAATCTGCTCTTAATGGTACTGCCGGTTCTACTATGGCACTAGATTATTTGAATCGATATCGAGCTTATTTAGCTACGGGTGCGAATATATCATCAGGGTATATTACACCTTCCAATTTAAAGTATGTTCCTTATGTTATGAGCGATTTTAATCAAGGCGGTAAAGCTAATAGGCTTAATTTGTCCACAGTTGACTCGGCTATGATAGAAAATATTCTGGAAGAGAAGTATATCTCATTGATTGGTCAAATTGAGTCTTTTGTAGATGTTACAAGAACAAATAATTACTTAAAAATACCCCTATCACCGAATCTGATTGTTGGGGGAGGATTAGGGACTTTACCACAACGATTTTTGTATCCACAAGTAGAAATTAATAGTAACCCTAATACACCTGTTCAATCTACAGCTGATTTTTTTAGACCTACTACAGCTAATCAAAATCCGTATATGGTGTATTAGCGGTATTTGAACACATGAGTACAGTTGCGTTTTGTAGTTTGTGGGGATATATCTTTATTTAATAATTTAATAGATTCTTGTCCGTGGAAAAAAAGATGCCCCATTTAGAAAAATAGGGCACTAACCAAAACTAACTAATATGTTTTTTAATGCTAATTATTTTAGCAATTGCAATTTATTTATTTTAATAATTTTTTTGGAAATATACCTAATAAAAAAGTTCAATTATTTTATCAATGTAAACTTTTGGTTATCATTGTAAGGGTAAAATTATCAGATTAATATAATAATGACAATACTTCATTTAGTATTATTACCGATCAGTTATTTTTCAGTTAATTTCATCAGACATAGCGTTAATGACTAGCTTATCGGGTTTGTTAATCAACAAGCCAGTTTTGCCATTTTTACGAATGCCACGAATGTAGGCGTAAATCACCCCTCCGAAATCTTGTTCATAGTCAAAATTTGGAATGCAGTGTGTTAGATATTTTTTTATTGCTATTGTGTAAATGAGACATTGTAAATAGTAATTACTATCAGACATTGCTTTCGAAATATTATTGGTTGTGTAATCAGATACTTGATTTCCTAAGTAATCAGTTTTCCAATCAAGAATGTAATAACGGTTGTTAACTTTAAAAAATAAATCTATTTTACCGTTCAGTATTCCTTCAACTTCTAAATTACGCAAATTAAGATTATACATTTCTGCTAATTGTTGCCATCGTTCTGTCTGAAATGCTTTAACTGGTATATTAAATTCAAGTTCTGTTATCTTGGTTGCATTATCAATATCTTTAAACTGAAAAGGTTCAATATTGGGGTTACTATCTTTTATGGGTATAGTTGTTTCTGAAATTTCGGTAAGTAATGATATAATTTTTTCTTCATTACCCCCTATACGTTCGGTTATTGATTTTCTTTTTAATATTTTTTTTATTGCATATTCCCAATTCTTTGAATCTTGCCAATTGATTGCTTCGGTAATTTCATGAAACATGATACCTATCTGTGCACCTCGTTTTAATTCTTCAAACACAAAATGATCATAGTCATTTTTAGTAGTTGCATGAGCGTTGGTGTTTTCAATCTTTGATGAGATACTTTTATTTTCTGAATGAACGGTAAGAAAGGTATAACTTAGTTTGCACCATTTGGGTTGTAGCAGCTTATAGTCTGGCATAGTTGCATATTGAACGGTCTCATTATTTTCTTGTTTAGGTGGGGTGTATTGGTAATTTTTTAGTTCTTCATTTTTAAACAATTGCATGCCCCATTGCGTTATGCCGGAATCAACAAGGTTAGCATCCCTATTGAGTGCCGGTAGGGCTTCTTCTAAGAATCCCCCTTTCATAGTGCTAAATAGAAAACATTGTGCTTTAGCACGGGTAATAGCAACATAGATCAATCTTCTATTTTCTTGTTCTTCTTGTGTACGCCAAATTTCTTCTTGGGATGGTGTTAATATATTCTTATCGACAATATAGTAAACGCTATTTGTACCATCCCTA
The DNA here is from genome assembly GCA_030053995.1 of Phycisphaerales bacterium. GTDB lineage: Bacteria > Bacteroidota > Bacteroidia > Chitinophagales > Chitinophagaceae > JASGCP01. The sequence continues at coordinate 16,533 of JASGCP010000015.1, read as the reverse complement.
AATGCGAGCAATTTTCGCCTTTTTATTGGTTTTAAATCCAGATAGGGGGCTAATACAATATTATATTCCAATCCCTTTGATTTATGAATGGTAACTATTTTAATAGCGTCATCATCTCGTTCAAGTCTTTGTTCGTATTCATCGCCTTCTACTTTCTCCCCTTCGATAGCTTTACCAAACCAATGTACGAGCTCGTTTTGGGTATATTTTTTTATTTTTTCTTGCTTGTGTAATATTTCTAGCAAATGATAAATATTAGTCATTACGCGATCACCATACTCGTTATTTTGTGCAATATTATTGGCAACTTGATAATTTGCAAGCAAAGATTTTAATGTAGGAAAAACACCTTTTTTGCTCCAGCTATTTTGATAATCCAGAAACTGTTCTAAGAGTGTATCAGGATTTTTTGTTTTTAAGTCTTGATTATTGTGCCCCATAATTTTTGTACACAAGGCACGGTAAATATTTCCTAATCTGGTATCTATTAATGCTTCTAAAATATATAATATCTCTTTGGCTTCTTCAGTTTCTAAAATCTTAGAATCATCAACAGTAATAGCTGGTAACTTATATTTTGCAAGTTTTTTTTTAAGGTCATGCCCCTCGTTATTGTTTCTAACTATAATGGCTATATCAGAAGGAAGTACAGGGCGACCTGGTTCATTAGGATTTTTTAAATAATAGCAATTGTTAGGGTTTAATAAATTGATAATGGTAGATAGAACTTGATCAGCAATTATATTTTTATTTTTATTGTTTTGTGAAATGACAAATGGTGCGACAGGCTTTTCGTGTTGTAAAAGAACATATTGTTTATTTGGAGTTGGTGAGTCAACATGTTGATAATCGAAATTAAGTGCTTGATTTATAGTTGGTTGACTATTGAAGGTATTGAAGTGTTCCGTAGGTTTAAAAAATTTATTGATTGCTTTCAATAATTGTTCGTTAGAACGATAATTAACATTCATAAAAAAACGATGATCTACTTCGTCAACTGCTTTCATGTATGTGTAAATATCTGCTTTTCTAAAACTATAAATTGATTGTTTGGGGTCGCCTATATAGAATAATATATTCTTGCTATCATTGTTCGTACAGAAGATTTTTTTAAACACTTCGTACTGTAGTTTATCGGTATCTTGGAATTCGTCGATGAAGACAGCTTTATATTTTGTTGTTAAAGCATGTATTAATTTTTCATGTGCTTCTTTTTCAAGCAACTTAGTCGTAATAGTATGTGGGGGGAATAAACTTTGGTGCACTAAGGCGATCATATCATCGTAAGATATCAGTCCTTTATATTTCTTAAGTTGCTTAAAATTATCAATTACTTCAGAAGATAAAATATTCAGCAGATCAGGAATAATTATTTCTACATTATCTTCATGGTTTGCACGCTTTATCAACGCTAATAATTTGCTGTTAATATCATTTGTTTTACATAGCAAGGAATCGTCAGTACCCACAATTTTTTTACCGATAGCAATGGCTTTGATTATATTATGAAAATATGCTTTATTAAATTTTGTATCATCATTGAGTAATTTTTCAAGAATATCTTTGTCAATCGTCGTAACATATTTTCGCCAAACTTCATTTGCCAAATCTTCTAGTAAATCAGCTTCGTCATCTTTTTGAACGACCTGTAATTCAAAAATTTGTTTCGTCTCAAAAGCATATTCAGTTAAAACTTTTTGGCAAAAACCATGAATAGTCATGATTGCTGTTTCATCTAAACACAAATCAGCATGTTGTAACCGCTCTTGAATCTCTGATAGTTTTTCTTCTTTGTTTTTTGCCTTATTAAGAGCATTGCTAATAACTTTAGCGAATGGGTCATCAGGATATTTTTTAAAGTTTTCATTACGGGCTAACTGCAAGGCTTGACGGATGCTTGTACGCACCTTTATTTCTAAGTCTGCCGTTGCCGCTTTTGTAAAAGTAACTAAAAGTATTTCTTCAATTGTGGTATTGTTTTCAATAATTAAGCGGACTACCAGCAAGGTAATAGAAAATGTTTTTCCTGTACCGGCACTTGCTTCTATTAAGTTACTACCTTTTAGCTCGATTGTATAAGGATCAAATAGTTCAAAATTATTGGGCATGAAATAGACAATTTATTTTTTAGATTTAATTCCAAACAATTCATTGAAATCTTTATTTGCTATCAAATCACCCCAGATTGCTTTCACTGTATTCTGGAGTGTCTCATAATTATTCTTATCAAAAAAACCTTGCTCGATAGCTTTATTAATATATTGATCGTTAAAATCATATTTATGGCTGTTGGGAGAAACAGCCTTAGTATATTTATTGTAAAATTCCTCATACGGTTGATTAAAATATTCCTGCTCTCCGAGTACTGGTAAAAAACAACAATAATCTTCTTGTCCCTTAATAAAATATCCTACCATTTCATTCAGTTTAGCTTTTGCTTTTTCTTTTGAGCAAAAATCAGCAGATATTGTAACCGAGTCGGCTACCTTTATTTTCTTACCATCAATTTCCACCTTCTTTAGAAAAATAAAAATGAGTGGCATACAATAATTATTTGCTTTAAGGGCTAAAAATTCTATGTAGGCGACAATTAAATATTTTAAATAATTTGAAGAGTGACAAAACCGAATTAGCTTATCATTATAAATTCCGTCTATTTTTCCGATCAAGGAAACATTGTTTACAGCCAAATGAATATCTTTTTTGCTCGGTGTTATACCCTTAATATATTCTTGCAATAATTCGTTAATAGGGACAACTTTACTTTTTACAATTTTATTGACAGAAACATCGCTCATATTGGCGAGCGGTAGTTTACCCAATAACAGATACCGTTTTTTAAGGGCATTACAATCATCACTATCAAGTACTTTATTCGATAATTCCCATTCCAACAAATTATTTATTTCAAATAATTCATGATCAGCAATGAGGGTATCTTTTTCAGTATAATAAATACCCCATTTTTTATTCAAGTACCATTTAGGTGGGTTTTTAAAAAAAGCAGTCAAATCCTTTAAACTAATTTCAGTAATTTCTTTGGTAACCTGTGCAGACTGATCTTGCTGATTTTTTTGATTGTTAGGATTTGTAAAACTTTCCTCATTTAAATAGTTTAATAAATAGCGATCTTTTTTGCTCACATTTTCTTGTCCATATTTAATTGCATTATATCGGCTACTTCTGCTACTTAGTGGATGAATGGTTACCCAATTTTTGCGTAGTTCATCGGTGTTAGGATTATCATAATTAATTCTACGAGCAACATAATCGGTTAGTTCATCAATTAAGCTGGAAGGTGGTAATATCTCAGCATTTTTTGTATTGCGTGCGATATAACTAATATACAATCGTTCCTGTGCACTTAAGATAGTCTCTAAAAATAAGTGTTTATCATTATTTTTAATATTTCGGTCACCTAGCTGTTTATCTTTATAAATTAAATTAAAACTAAAAAATGACTCGTGGCGTGGATACTTATCAAAATTCATTCCAAGCATTGCTACAGTTTTAAAAGGGATACTACGCATGGGTAGCAAAGAGCAAAAAGTAATACCTTTATTAGCAAATCGTTGTTCTTTTTTGCTCATGTTTATACGATTAAGCAAACTATATCGGAACACTTCAAAAGGAATATCCCCATCGATTAAATCTGTCATATTACTGATTTGATTAACCATTGCGACAAAATCAGCATACTCATCATGCCCCCCCTTATCTTTTTCTGGGTCAAAAATCATATTAATTACCAATTGATGTAAATAGGCAACCCACGCTTTAATATTTTTAGACAATTTTCGTTCAGATAAATATTGTTGAAGCAATTGAACAAAATGAATGAGTTTAACGCGTTCTAAAGCGTCAGTACCTTCGGCAGTATCTAAGGGGATGAATGTATTAATGCCGTCGCTATATTCAGCTTCCGTACTCATACAAATACCGTATAAAATTCTTTTCAATCCATATTCCCAGCTTACCAAATAAGTTTCATCATTTTTTCTACCTTTTTCACCGAAATAAATACTTGCTTCTTTTACGGCATTTCTTATATCTTCGTAATTATTAATGTCAAAATGTTGACGAACCAGCACACTTTCTAATAATGCTAATACTGCTTCAGCTTTAAATGATTGATCATCAAAATTTAAAAATAACTGAAGACAACTCAATAAATTATCATCATTCGCTATGGTTTCGTCTGCTATGGTATAGGGGATTCCTTTATTTTCAAAAACTGCGTGAATATAAGGAGCATAAAAATCAATGTCTGTAATCATCACAATGATATCTCTTGGGTTAATATGTTCCTTTTTTTTATCTATTAGTTCCATTAAATAATTGTAAAAAACTTCAACCTCACGCATGGGGGTAAAACAACCGTTAATGGTTATAGAACCGTCGTCAATATCCTGCATGTCATATTGATAGGATAAGGTATTTTTATCCCATGTTTTATTGTAGTAAATATCAGACTGAATTTTTTGTAATAAGGTTATTGGTTTTTCAGGGGGTGGGGATAATATTTCTTGGTAGCTGTTAACAATATCTTCTCTTTGAAAGAGTAGTAAGAATGTTTCTTTCATAACCACGCCCCAATTCAGTAATAGATCATTACCATACAAAATAATATCATCTGGTATTTTTTTCCAATTCATTCTTTTGTGAATACGAGCGATTTGTTTGGTTGATTTATCTTCTATCCAATACTGTTCGGGTGCTGGATTAACCAAGTAAAAGTAGATATTAATTGTTTGTGACAGTTTATCTAATATATCCAAATAGAAGGGGGGGATAATATTAAATCCAAAAAAGTGCATAGTGGGTAAAATGCTTTTAAGTTTTTGTTGGGTAGTATTATTTTCTAGTGCGTTTAAAAGCAAGTCCCTTAATTCTATTTGATCTTGATAATTTTCTTTTAAGTCCTGCTTCATCATCTGCCATAATTCCTTTTGCCATGCTATTTCTTCATGAGCATCAATATTTTCTTTTTTTATAGATTGGTTCCAATCGGCGATCATTTGGGGGCGATATACTTCATATTGTTCAAAAATATCCGCTAATTCAGTAGCCAAAGCAATTCTTTTTAAAGGTTCATCGGCGGTACTCGTTTGATTATAATAATGGCTAACACTTGGAAAATTATTTTTAAATTTTTCTGTATTTAATAAGTTGTATATACGCCATTTAATGATGTCTTGTTGGAGGACATTTTTTTCATTTGGTATAACTATACGATAAACTTGCGATAATAAATCCCTAAAATTAGTAATACGGATATTTGCTACCACTCCTATTTTCTCAGTTAATTTGATAGTAAGCCATTGCCCCATTCCTGTTGTAGCGACTGCGATCGATGGTTTTAAAAATGGGTCTTTTTGTTCATTTTTAATCTGTTCTGCAATATTTTTAGATAGATCAGATAAGGTATTAGACATAACAACTTGAAATCCCATTGATTAAAATTAATGATTAACAAAGTACAAAAATAAAGATTGTTCAGGTAAGTGTCAATAATATTTTAACACGACTCGAGCGGCATTGCCGGCTGATAAAAAAAATGATTCTATATAATTGCTTTTAGCGGTAATAATATGAAGGTTTATTTTATTATTGGACATTTTATTATTGGTAGTAATAATAATTTCATGGGTTGTATCCACCTTACTCATGTTTAAATAAAGTGATATAGGGTAGTTGCCTAGCGTTTCATTGGCAATAGCCAGTTCTTTATTGTGATACATAGATATTTTTGTACCGGGTTGTGTTTGCGGTGTTTTTGTAATTTCAATAACGACATTTGACGCCGAACAGTTGATTGTTTTATTAAAACTAAAGTCTTCAATAATTGGGGTATTTTGCTTTATATTATTTTTCGCACTTATATTTTCTTGTGGTGGCGGTGGTTGATTGGTACTATTTAATTTTTTTGTAATTTGGTTGCTATTCGATTGCACGGTGTTTGATGATTGATTTGGTTGATCTATTGATTTATTAGCTTGTTTTTCTAAATAAATATTTCCGATATTACAGATCATTTTGTTGAAATAACTAATAAAATCACCTTCTAAAATTACGATTTTGTCTATTTGGTACGATTTCAGATTACAGTTCATGAGACAGATGTCAGCATTATTTTTCACATCATATTTAACAATTCTTTTTTCTTGCAGTTTCAGCGTTTGGTTTTCTCTATTATAATGAGCGATAAAATTAGTTTGTACATCAAAATAATTTGATTGATGCGTATTGATGTATCCGGTATATTCACCATTATTATTTTGTGTTACGGTCATTGAGACGGTATAATAGCTATTATTGAGTGTTGATTTAATATAGCCTTGCCATTGTCCGGACAATGATTGTCCACGGCAGAATGGGACAATGAAGATGATCAAAAAAATAAGGCAATAAAAACGGGTCAACGGATGGGTTTTTATTTTAGGATATCTCGGCTAATGATAATTCTTTGAATCTCGCTAGTTCCTTCGTATATTTCTGTAATTTTAGCATCACGAAGCATTCGTTCTACATGAAATTCTTTTACATAGCCATAGCCACCGTGAATTTGAATAGCTTCGTTAGCTACCCACATGGCTGTTTCGCTAGCAAACACTTTAGCCATAGAACTCGATACATCATAATTTAATTTTTGATCTTTTTCGGTAGCGGCTTTCATGCAGAGCAACCTACTTATTTCAATTTTTGTAAACATATCAGCTAATTTAAACTGAATAATTTGGTGTTTGCTAATTTCTTGTCCAAATGTTTTTCTTTCTTGGGCATAAGCTCTAGCTCTTTCAAATGCCCCCATGGCAATACCTAATGCTTGGCTAGCGATACCAATTCTACCACCTGCCAATGTTTTCATGGCAAAAGTGAATCCGAATCCGTCATCACCAATTCTATTCTCTTTAGGTACTTTTACATTGGTGAAAGAAATACTGTGTGTATCGCTACTTCTGATACCCAATTTATTTTCTTTAGGTCCAACGGTAACGCCGGGTGTTTCTTTTTCCACAATAAAAACATTAATACCTTTAGTTTTTTTTTCTGGGTGGGTTTGTGCTATAACTAAATAAACGCTGGCACTATTACCGTTTGTAATCCAATTTTTTGTTCCATTAATCAAATAGTGATCTCCCATATCTACGGCTGTTGTTTTTTGGCTGGTAGCATCACTTCCTGCTTCGGGTTCGCTCAATAAAAATGCACCAATGTATAATTTGTTATTTTTTTTACCTTGTGCTAAGGGGAATAAATATTTTTTCTTTTGGACTTCGTTACCAAAGTTTCTTAATCCATAACAAACGAGACTATTGTTTACACTCATACAAACTGCTACCGAGGCGTCAATTTTAGCTATTTCTGTAATAGCAAGACTATAGCTTACGGCATCCATGTCACTGCCTCCATATTCAGTAGGTACCATCATCCCCATGAATCCTAAGTCAGCTAATTGCATTATTTGTTGGTGAGGGAACGATTGTTTTTCATCGCGTTCAATGACATCGGGTAAACACTGCTTTACTGCAAATTCTCTAGCGGCGTACTGAACTGCTTTTTGTTCTTCTGTTAAGTTAAAGTTCATAAAAAATTATATATAAAATAGGTTGGATTCTTTTAAAGTTAAATAAAACTAATGAGTTAATGATGTTTAATTTTCATTTTTTAATAGTCCCCTGATAGTAACATTAGATTGTCGATAAGTGCAATAGAACAGTTGTGAGCGTGGGTTATCGATCGTCATTTTCCAAAGAAATAGTTGTTAATAATACCCGTATTCATCTAAGTAATTTTTATTGTTCCGCCAATTAGGTCTAACTTTGACGAATAGCTCTAAAAATACTTTTTGACCAATAAATTCTTCAATAGTTTTACGAGATAGCGTACCCAATTGTTTAATCATAGTTCCTCGTTCGCCTAAAATAATTCCTTTTTGTGATTCACGATGAACAATAATATCTGCCACAATTTTTGTGAGTGTTTTTTTTTCTTGGTATTGGTTAATAATGACAGCAAGGTGATAGGGCAATTCGTCTTGATAAAGTGTATAAGATTGTTCTCTAATTAATTCAGCAACAAAAAATCTGTTGGGGGCATCGGTTAATGTGTTATTATCATAGTAAAATTCGCCTTGTGGTAGGAATGTAAGAATTGTATCAAGTAAGTGTGGGATTGTATCTTTCCTTATTGCAGACAAGGGTATAATTTCATGAGCATAGGGTTTATCTTTAAAAAAAAGGATAATTTTACTAAGTTCTTCGGTAGATAATCGATCTATTTTGTTAATAACTAGTATCGCTGGTATTTTTAGTTTTAAAGCCCTAAAGAGATTGTCGATTTCGTTTAAATTTATTTTAAACCCGTCCACCAAGAGAATAATAACATCAGCATCATCTAAGGCTTTATTGACATAGCCCATCATTCTTTGTTGTAAAGCATAGGATGGATCAGTTATTAATCCTGGGATATCTGAAAAAATAATTTGATAAGATTCATCTTTAGTAAGGATTCCTTTAATTCTATTTCTGGTAGTTTGAACTTTGGGCGAAGTAATGGCCAAGTTTTCATTAATCAGGGCATTAAAGAGGGTACTTTTACCGGCGTTAGGCTTTCCGAAAATAGTAACAAAGCCTGATTTCATATAATAATTAGTTTAATCAGCAACTTGTATTCTATCAAATGCTTTGATCCATGTATTAGGTATTTCGTTATGACTAGCCATTTCATAGTCTTTATAGTTACAAGCGACAAAAGTTTTATTTGGCATTTTATACCACCAACGCCCGGTGATTTTACTTTGTATAAATGCGATTTGATAATCTGAAAAAAGGAACTGAAAATGGTTAAAATTATCAATATTTTTTAAATCTGTATCTACGCGACTGTTATATACGCCGTCTATAAAATACCATAGCATTTGTGCTATTTGTTTTGCAGGCATATTGTTATCATTTGTATTAGGCAAAAAACCAAATAATCCTACCAATAACATATTGGGGTTCATGCCGGCAAACTGCATTAAGCGACAGCTTTCAGATCCATTTAAGCCGTTAGGTGATATACTTGAATTCAGAATTACCGCTTGTTGTAGTGCTCGTACATTAAATGATAAAAAATTACCATTTCGGATAACTGGTTCAAAATTTTCCAAATTTTGTTGCAGTTCACCGAGTCGCGAGCAGTCCGTATTCATTTTGCTGATCATTTCAACAATACTTGGTCGATTTAAAAAACTTTGCATTCCTAAATGATGGAAATTAGTCAAATAGTTTGGTTCATTTGTCAGCAAGGGTATTAAATATTTATCATCTTGGTAGTCACTGTGCATGTTCATTGCAATTAAAGCATCAATGATAACAGCCTCACATAATGCTTTATTCATTTCATATACCTTATACATGGCTAAGGTCAAGTCGGCGGATCCGCCTATTAATATAATTCGTTTATTAAGTTTAATCAATTCATTGAACATCATTGATAGAGCAAAATAAGTATCAGTAAGACTTGCCCCTTTTTTAATATTACCTATATCAGCTATTTTTATATTATCGTGCCAATGGAAGAGCTCATATAGTTCTTGTCGAATAAAGTTAACGGTGTTTGTAGATGTTGGTTGCATAGATGATCCGCGCCATTCATTGCAACCGATAATAATTAGTTCTGCAGTTGAGATGTCAGGAAAATCGTGTTGATATGAAATAATATGTGCCCCTAATTGCTCTGGTTCATAAATTTTATTGAAAACAGTATCAACGGGGTCCAAAAAATCATTTAAGGAATCTGTCATTAAGATTTTTTTACAAAAGTACAGTTTTTTAGAGAGACTATAAAAAAGATTATAGATAGTTAATAAAAAATCAGTAAAAAAAATTATTTTTGAAAGAAAATATGAAATATTTATTATCAGTTATTGCTATTATTTTTTGTGGATTTATTGTTACCGCATCGGCTCAAATTTCTGATCCGGTACATTGGAAATACCAGGTTGTAAAAAAAGGTTCAGCTCAGTATGAATTGGTTATAACGGCGACAATTCAGGATGGGTGGCATATTTACTCTCATGAGACGGGCAAAGGTGGTCCTGTTCCGACTACGGTTACTATTAATCAAAGTCCATTAATAAAATTGTTAGGTAATGTTAAAGAATTAGGTAATCGGCAACAAAACTTTGATGCCAACTTCAATACGCAGGTTCAATATTATGAAGGTATTGTTAGATTTACGCAACTTTTTTCTATGGTAGCCAATGTTAGTACTGATATGTCGGGAACAATTGAGTATATGGTTTGCAATGATCGTGAGTGTTTGCCACCCAATACCATCGATTTTTCAGTAGCGATACAATAATTGTAAGATGAAAAAATTAGCTATTTTTACGGGGGCGGGAATAAGTGAGGAGAGTAATTTATCTACTTTTAGAGACAGTAATGGTTTATGGAATAAACATGCTGTTGAAGAAGTGGCCTCGGTAGCTGGCTGGAAGAGAAATCCCCAAAAAGTTATACAATTTTATAATGATCGTCGCAAACAGGTTTTAGCGGCGAAGCCCAATTATGCACATGTTAGATTAGTTGATTTAGAAAAATATTTTTCTGTTCATATTATTACGCAAAATGTAGATGATTTGCATGAGCGAGCAGGTAGTAAGCAGGTTTGTCATTTACATGGCGAGATTTTAAAAATGCGCAGTGAAAAAAATCCTTATAAAAGTTTTAGGGTAGAGAAAGATATATGCTATGGGGATAAGGCTGAAGATGGTGGATTGTTAAGGCCAGATGTAGTATGGTTTGAAGAGCCAGTTTATTTATTTAATAAGGCACAAAATATTGTTGATGATGCCGATATATTGGTTGTTATTGGAACTTCATTGGTAGTTTATCCTGCCAATTTATTATTACATAATACGGTGCGTAATATTCCGATTTACATAATAGATAAGAATATTCCTTATGAAAATTTGACCTTAAGAAGCAATATCACGGTCATTAATAAAAAGGCTACCGAAGGGGTTGAAGATTTATTTAAGTATCTTGGCATAGAGCAACAATAACCTTTGTATTATATGTTTTAATTTTTATTAGATTGTGTATGATACTGAGACAAGCTAAATATGTTATTAACTAACCGATAGTGTTTTTTTAACACGCAACTCATATATTTATGGAGCATCTTCATTACATTGGTGGTAATATTAGGAAAATAAGGGAGTATAAGAAGATGACGCAGGTAAGAATTGCACGGCATCTTGGCATCAGTCGGGTACAGTACGGTAAAATAGAGAGAAATCAAACAAATACTTCTATACAGAAGTTAGAAAAAATAGCACAGTTTTTAGAAGTATCCCTATACGAGCTTTTGCAATATCCCGAGAAACAAATAATCAAAAACACCATTAACCATTCTGTAGTTGGGCATATAGGCAGTGCAAATTTAGGGTCGAGCGATCAATATTATAACAATTATTATAGTACAAAATGTACTGACGAATTAATGCTTCTGTACAAAGAGCAAATAGAACAGCTAAGGGGTATTGTTGAACAACAGAATAAAACGATTCAACAACTTATTGCGTTAATCAATACGCCCCGTTCTATTTCTAATAATTCCAATAGCCCTATTTTGTGATTATTATTTGGCTATTGTGATATCAAATAATGAAATATTATTGTGTGTGTTTATTTGCTTCCATGATAGCCCGCCATTAATAGATTTCAGAATAACACCATTTAACCCTACTGCTACAAAAGTTAAGTCATCGATTTTAACCATGGATGTGAGTGTTTCAGTTGTTGTCGTTCTTATCAATTTCCATGTTGATCCGCCGTCAGTAGTTCTAATAATACAACCATTATCTCCTACTACAAATCCTAATTTGCTATTAGCAAATAATATCATGTGCAAGTTAAAATTATTAGATTTAGAAGTTTGTATCCAGTTATTGCCTGCGTCTTCTGTTTTGAACATACTAGCCCAGTCGCCTACAATATATCCTATTTCTTTATTAATAAACGAAGAGCTTGCAAAATTGGTTCGAGAAGTAAGAATAATATTTTTCCAGTTTTTACCGCCATCGGTAGTTTTCAAAACAAATCCATTTTTACCTACAATGATTGCTTGTTTATCATCAATGATATGGATATCGGAATAATCGCCTTTATTTTTAGAATAAATTTGGTTCCAAGTGAGACCTTGATCTTTTGAATTAATAATAAGTCCATTTTCGCCAACGGCAATTACATTTGCATATCCCCAAAAGGCGATTGATATTAAATTAGGTAGTTTATTAAGCACCATTGCGGTCCAGTGGCTACCTCTATCTGTAGATCGAACAACAACACTGCTTACGGAGCCGGCACCTCCTCCTACGGCTAATCCTATTTGACCGTCTTCTGAGAAGACAATTGAGTTTAATGGATCAGCTGGGCTAATATTCAAATTTATCCATACTTCTCCTTTATCCATACTTTTCAGTATCGTACCGTTGTCGCCTACGGCAAAAAGAATAGGTGTATTGTTTGCATATACTTTAATAACTTGCACACTTAAAAAAATGTAACTAAATAATATACAATTAGTTATTTTTTTTATAGTCATGAGATTGGAATAATTATGTAGTAGAAAATAATAGTATATCCTCAAATATACAAGTTTTCTTATACTTGGGACATAAATTTAACTTTTCATTTTTATTGTTGTCTAATAGTTGAAATTATTTATTCTATTTAAATCAAAAATTATGAGAAAAAAATGGCTAAATCAGGTTTTATCGAGAAATGAGCTTAAGGCGTTAAATGGTGCTAAATCGAAGGACGAATGTGGTACTTGTACCTGTTACGAGTCCTCTTGTTGTGTTGAAAATGGAAATAATGGTTGTTCAGGCCAATCTGGTTACTGTAACACTAATTGTTAAAATTGGTTTACTTGTATTGTAAAAGCGACCTCAATTGAGGTCGCTTTTATCGCTTAATTTTTTGTGAAGGGGATGTGTTGTCCGTATTATTTTTCAGTTCCTTGTTTATTTACCTTTTGCTTTATTTTTAGTTTTTCATTACGAAAAAAGAAAATGACTTTTTAAAAATAACCATAGACTTTTGATTGGGTGCTCGATAGGCGTCCATTGATGTGTACGCATAGTTTGGCGATAGCCTAAGCAAAGAGTATCGGATAAGTATGTTTGTTCGTGGAGCTGATGTGCTGAGACGACTTTGAAGTAATAATCCCCTTTAATGGTGTGTATTGTGTCACAATGACAGAATGAAAATCCGCGTATGATAATAGTAGAGTCAATCCAAGTTGCATCAAAATTCCAAATAGAAAATTGGTTAACTCTACCTAAAGCATAGTTACTGATAGGCGTAGTGGGGTAGTAAAAAGAAAATTGCGATGGTGTTTGGTACTCATTAACATACAACAATGGGTAATTTTTAATGATAGTTTTCATTTGATTAGCCCACTGTGGTCTATTGTAAAATTCATTACCCTTATCTAGTTTAGGTATGAGTGGAAAAACAAGTATGATTCTTATTAAAATGAGTACTGCTATGGATAAGGGTAAGCTGTAGATAACTATTTTTCTAAGACCGTTTTTATTCTTCAAAAAAGAATAAAAAACAATAATGAGGAAAGGATATAAACAATCAGTCCAATTAGCTTCTACAAATCCCTTATGAGTACTAATTAAAAACACCCCCAATACAAATAAGGATATATTTCTGGATAGTTTTGCAAGGGGATTACGATTAGGATCTTTCAAAAATAAAACTCCTATCAATAACCAGCCGATGATAGGACCCCAAAAAGCTATTTGTCCACCTATGTAATCTAAGGTAAAAGCCCATCTGAAATAGGGTTCATGTCTTTCCATTAATTGAAAATAAAAAGTTGGGAGTCCGTATCGTAGTTGCCATATTAAATGCGGTATAAACAGCAAGAATCCGATACTATGAGCTATCCACCATCTTCTTTCCTTTATAAAATAAATGGCAAAACAAATAATGATGAGAATACCATGATATTTTGAGTACAATAGACATGCTTCTACAAAACCAATGACAAATGGGTAGAACAGATAATGTTTTGATGATGGGCATCTAAAAGCCAAATAAGCATAAAGTGTGGAAAAAAAAATGAGCGGACCATCAGGGATTGCCAACATGCCTAAAATGTGCATGGGGATTACCGAGAAAACAATAGCCCAAAATAGCACAAAGTCTTGTGGATGGATTATTTCATGGAGCAGGTAAATAGTTCCCGTAAAGCTGAAGATAAACAATAGACGAATGCCTAATGCGTTTGGTATAATTGCATATCCAATTTTTATAAACAGGGCAGTCATGGGTGGGTGATCAAAAAAACCGTAGTCTAGATGACGACTAAAAACGGTGTAATAAGATTCATCATCCCACAGATTGCTATAATAAGCCTGTATGATATTTATGATCAAAATAGATACGAGAAAGAAAAACAAATAGTTTTTTCTTCTATTGCTGAATTGCGTATTCATCATTATTTATAGAATATTCATGCATTGCTCTTTGGCTTTTTCTAATTCATCCTTCATTTCCACAATACATTTTTGGATGCCCGCGTCATTAGCTTTAGCGCCGATTGTATTCAATTCTCTTCCAATTTCTTGTATTAAAAAAGTTATTTTTCTGCCGTTATTTTCAGGATTCTGCACTAATTCATTAAAAAAATGACAATGGGCGACAATGCGTACTTGCTCTTCATTGATATCTAACTTCTCCAAGTAATAAATGATCTCTTGTTCCAATCGATTATGGTCTATTTTCAGTTCAAACTCCTCCATTTTTTTTAAAAAATCCTGTTTTATTTTTTGCTTACGAGCGCCTGTTAGTTGTGTTATGATGGGTTGCATGTTTTCAATACGCACAATATTATCTAAAATGCTATTTTGCAAGTGTGCTCCTTCTTTTTCTCGATGACGATTAACCTCATTGATAGTAACTTGAATATGCGGCACTAGTTCTTCAAATTCCTTTATTGATATATTTTCTGAATGCTGGTGTACAACATCGGGGAATTTTAAAATAGTAGATAAAATATGATCAAGGCTTAACTCTAATTCTTTTGCAATGGGATATAGTTGTTTGTAATAGTTTTTAATTTTTTCAGCGTCTATTTTCAGATGTTGATCATTTGATGATCTGTGCACCGTAATTGTACAAACAACAGAGCCGCGTTTAAGATGTAAGGACAGAAGATTTCTAATTTCTAGTTCATAGATATTTAACGAACTTGGGATATTTAATCTTAAATCAAACTGTTTACTATTGAGGCATTTAATTTCGATACTATACTGATTATTGTCGATTGTGCAATCGGCACGTCCAAAGCCGGTCATAGAAATAAGCATAGTATTAATGATGTTTGCTCAATAAAATAAAATATGGTCAACAATAATGTTAATATTCATTTAACTTTACAAAGTTACTCTTTATAATGAATTATAACGCTTCCACTCATTTATGAATACTACGGGCATGCGCGTCATATTTTTTGGCACTTCTGAGTATGCGGTACCAAGCCTACAAAAATTGATCGATGAGCAATTTGATATTATAACCGTAGTAACGGCACCTGATAAACAAAATTCGAGACGCACGGCGATTGTTTATCATCCCGTGAAAATTTTAGCTTTAAAATATAATATTCCCATTCTACAGCCTGAGGATTTGAATGACCCAATCTTTGTAGAAGCCTTATGCCATTTAAACCCCACTGTTCATGTGGTTGTTTCTTTCAAATTACTACCCAAAGTGATTTGGGATATGCCACCGTTGGGTAGTGTTAATCTGCATCCTTCTTTGCTACCGCAATATCGTGGGGCAGCACCTATTCAATGGGCACTTATTAATGGGGAAACGCATACGGGTGTTTCTATTTTTAAGTTGGTGGATAAAATGGATCAGGGTAACTTATTGATGCAAGCGTCTGCAACGATAGCCCCACAAGATAATTTTGCTTCGTTAAATGAACGGCTACAATCTTTAGGAGCAAATTTACTTGTGCAAACGCTCTATAAAATGGCTACGAATAGTATTCAAGAAATACCGCAGATTGGTGATCCAAGTAATCCGACCATGCTTAAAAAGGCACCGAAAATTTTTAACGAGCAAAGAGAAATTAATTGGCATAATAAAGTCGAGGACATTCATAATTTAATAAGAGGGCTGTCTCCCACCCCTTGTGCTTTTACATACTTACATGGTCAACAAGTTAAAATCTATCAATCAGAAAAAGAACGAACATCCCATATTAATAGTCTTATAGGTAGTTTTCATACTGATAAAAAAACATTTCTCAAATTTGTTGCAGTTGATGGGTATGTCAACATTAAACAACTACAATTGCCTGATAGAAAGAGTTTGATGATTGATGATTTTTTAAGAGGATATAATAAATGGGATATATAGGGTTAAGTATGGTGGGGGATATTTCACTTTATTTAATATATTTGGCTCTATGATGAAAAGGGTGGGTAAAATGTTAGAAGTTTGATGACTTTAA
>JASGCP010000134.1 GCA_030053995.1 Phycisphaerales bacterium | reverse complement strand
TCTCAACGGTAATCAAATATAAAATGTAACTAACTTACCCACTCATTTCGTCATAAAGCCATAATTTCTAAGTTCAATATCTGAAACAAGTCGTGAGCCATTTTGGATAACTTTTACTATACCAATATCATTAGCATACCAAATATCCGTACTTAATGTTCCTACTGGTGCCCGTATTTGTGTTAATGGTTGTACATAAAACTGTGTACATCTCACTTGTAACCATATACATGCTTTATATACAATACCATTGGCAAGTGTTACAGAAGTATTATTAGCAACAACAAAAAAAGAGTCAATAACTTTGTATATACTATCTAACCCCGTAGATGTTGTACCAGCTTTAAAAGTAAGCGTATCAGTTGCCCAAACAGATTCATTGGGCAAATACTCGCCCAAAATGTTAATAAGGACTCGGGAATCGGTATTTTGAGCTTTGAATTCAGAATAATAATCGGGTGTTAGATATCCAAAATACAAATCTGATACCCGCTGTATGTAAGATGTGTCGGTAACATAGTTTTGATTAGCGTTAGTATATTTATAGAAGACAAAAGTCGTAAAGCTGTCTGTTGATACAACTGGGAAATAGGCTCGTTTCGATAAGGTTTTAATAGCCAAAGTATCAACTGAAAATGGAATAATGGTATCATACGATAATGCCTGATTAAGATTAACGGGCAAATGATTGTTCAGTACGAAAAACTGGTCTGTTTCGACACTAAATTCACGCTTACATGAACCAAATGTTACAAACATTACAATCTGAAGAAAAAATAAAAGTCGGATTTTCATTAAAAAATATTTGATACCAAGCAAATATGCTACATCCTGCAATAAGTACCCACAAGTTAATTTATTTTTTTTCATTTTTGAAAAACTAAATAAACATAACCTCGTAGTACAAGTTACGATTTTTTTTAATAAAATTAAAGCGTGCCATTATTTAGAAATGTTGATTATTATTTGAATTAGTTTTGTATCTTTGCTCATAATTTAAAAAACATTTTTATAAAACATTTTTATAGTATATGGCAAATCATACAGCAACTAAAAAAGATAGCAGACAGGCTAAAAAAAGGAATGAAAGCAATAAGTATTATGGTAAAACAACCCGTAATGCTATTCGGGATATTAAAGTAGTTACTGATAAAAAGAAATACGAAGAGTCTTTACCTAATGTTATTTCCATGATTGATAAACTTGCGAAGCGCAATATTATTCACAAAAATAAAGCGGCCCATTTGAAGAGTACGCTTGCTAAAAGAAAAGCAAAATTGGCTTAGCATTCTATTCTTTTAATATATATCCGTATTACTACTATCCGTATTGATTAGCTTTTTAAAAGGCATTTGCGTCTTTTCATTAAAGACAGGCAGATTTAATTTTTTAACTGCATATACCTGAGTGATACTTTTGTGATTAACTATATAGCACGCGGTCGCATAATTAATTGATATATACGAAATTGATATATAGGAAATACATGTTAAAATAAATACTATCTTTGCACAATATAATTAGCATGGTTAACAAAATCAACATTTTGGTTAATTATTTAAGATATCTATAAGACAATAAAAACATAATAAAATCAAATGATTCGATTAGTTCATGTTTTTAGAATAATCTTTATATTGTTTTTTTGTTTATCAATGTCCTGCAAAAAACAACCTGAACCGACCCTATATTTAGGAAGAGTTTTTACTTCAACGAACCGTGCTACTGGTAATCAAATTATAACATTTGCTAGAAATTTGAATACTGGTCAAATAGGTTATTTGGCTACCAATACCACCAAAGGAATAGGATATGACAATACGGTTGATGATGGTGGTAATGCGGTAATTTTATCACCCGACAATCAATGGGTATTTGCAGTAAATAAAGGCGACACTTCGTTGTCAGCCATGGTAGATATTGGTGGTATTCTTGTTGCTTATACAAAAATCAATACAACTACGAATAATACAAAGGCTTATCCCATTAGTATTGCCAATTTCAAAAACCAGTTGATTTATGTTTTAAATGAAGGAATAAATGGCGTTGCCCCAAGCATCATTGGTTTTTTTTTCAATAATCTAACGGGCAAATTAACACCTATTGCCAGTAGCTTTCAATATTTGGGTGGTTCTACGGCTGGTGGTTTTCAAATAGACTTTTTAAACAATGGTGCAAACTTGCTCATTACCAATAATGAAAATGATAAGATCTATTTGTATGCAGTTAACGCACTATCTGGATTGGCAACTATAGAGGATTCATTGAGCATTACTAATGTATCTGGCGTATTAGTTCCTAATAATCCAACATTTTTTGGTTTTTCATTATCAAAATCAATCAACACAGTTGCTTATATTAGTATTGCATCAGATAATGCGAGTAATTCTCAAATTTTGCCAATCAATATTGCTGATGGAAAAAAAATTGTAGCAGGGACTATATCCGATGTTATTCCAATTAGTGATCTTTGCTGGTTAGCGGACGATAACAACGATCAATATGTTTATGGTGCTTCTTATTATGGTCGTTCGCTCGTAAGTTTTAAAATTAATGGCACAGAAAAACCAGTGTTTATTAGTTCAGTAGCTATTGGTACAAATGGCCAACCCGTCTCTACTATTTCTACAAAAAATGATAATACAAGTTTTGGTCTATTAGATGTGGCGATTAGCCCTGATGCTAAATTTTTATATAACTTAGCTAGTCCCTATATACTTGTTTTTTCTATCAACAATGGTACTTTTAATTTTATACAATCTATCTACACCAGCAACTTAGATAGTGCTTCAATGGGTTTATCTGTTTATTAAGGATTAAAAAATAAATGCTCTTAATAGTTTGAAATACGAATTTTCTGTAGCATGACCATACACTTATTTTTTAAATCGTTCGGGCGAAATTTTTCATCTTTATAAAAAAATGGCATCTTGTCTTTTATAACAATTCAAAATTATATTAATTAGCGTATGACCATCAAGTTAATAAAATATGGCAGTCCAATCTTACAAAGAAAAGTGAAGCCTGTCGCCCTACCCTACAATTCTTTAGCCACACTTGTTAAAGCCATGGAAAAAATAATGTACACAAACGATGGGTGTGGTTTAGCAGCACCGCAAGTAAACAAGGATATGCAATTATTTATTATAGACAGTACCTTAATTCATAACAGACAAAAGAATGAAGGTATTAAAAAACGAGGTTTAGACTATCCAGGTATCAAAGAAGTTTTTATTAACCCGGTTATTACTGAATATGGTAGTGAAAAATCAAAAATTACAGAAGGATGTTTAAGCATACCCGAAATAGAGGTTCAAATAACTCGTTCGTTGATGATACAAATTGAATACTATGATGCGTTTTTTAAGTTGCAAAAAAAAACATATCATGGCACTACGGCACGGATTATCCAACATGAATACGATCATTTACAGGGTAAACTTATCCTTGATTACCTATCGCCTGTTAGAAAAAAACTACTCGCCAATAAATTACAAAGACTCCTGAACGGCACAGATTAATTAGTTGTGTATAACCTAACAGTTATAAAAATTAAGATGATTTATAAGAATAAGAATTTTGAAGATGAAATTGACAAAAAAATAGAAGCCCATATAAAAATATTACCAAAGGTTCTTCAATATAACAATGAAGACCTTATTGATAGTTTTTGTACAAAAAAACAGGTGTCAAAAAAAGAAGCCAAACGCCTATTCAGAGAAACTAAAAAATTTATATGGCTCTGCAAATTGTCCATGATAAAAAACGAGCTACTGTCTAAAAATAAAAAAATCAAGATAGTGATCGATAACAACTTGCTCATCATTGATGAAATGTGGCATAGTTTTATCCTCTTTACGAAAGATTACACAAACTTTTGTGTTAATTATTTTGGTCATTATATTCACCATGCCCCCACTACTAAAAAGGAGCGATTAGCATTTGAGAAAAAAATGAAAAAAGACCCACAAGGTCAACTTTTAGAAATAAAAGAAAAAATGATGGAGCAAATGGAATTTATAGATAGTTATTTAGGTCATAGAACTGTTAACCTTTGGTATCGATCATTATCGTCAAAATACACAGAGACATTCATAAAAGAAATATCAAAATAAAAATTTGATGATAAAAAATGGGACAATTTTATTGGCTCTATGATGAATTGAGTGGGTAAAAATGGTAGAAATGAATGGGTTTTTAAAACTACAATTTGATATTTTATAAGGTCATTTTTTCTTTTGTCTTGATACAAAAGAAAGAAACAAAGAAAAAATCAATCCTGCAGAGTAAGAGTTGCAAAACTACGGCTCTCTTCGTTATCGACAATGAATAGCATCGGATATATAGAAAGCGATTAGTAGCGATTAGATATTACTTGCTTCCACCTTTACGATTGTTGCATCGCTACCATTCGCCTTCTTTGATATATTCGCATCTACCGCAAAAAAAACGGTTTTTTATTCATATACCTTGATTTGCCTCAAAGGTAATACTATCAAGGAATTTGATATTTTTCAGCCTATTTTTTGTCTATTATCCTAAATTTGACAATAAAAAAAGACTAATAGTTTTAACAACTATTAGTCTTTTTTTATCTTAGAATAAACAAGAATCCTACCACCAGCTTTTTCTTAATTCTTTAGTATCGCTACCGATTAAGAAACCGTTATTATAGATATCTACTTTATAAGAACCTGCGGTAAAATCTTTACCCTTGCTTAAAATACTAACACGACTTTCTTGTCCTTCTGTATAATCAACATCGACTGTACTCGTATATTGTTTATCTGAACCATCTCTTACTTTAAAATTTCCAGAAGAGCCTACTAAATTACCATCGGGTGAATAAACACAAACATAAAGTGATTTTTTGCCAGTTGGAGACAATCGGTTATCATCCAATACAAAAGATACTTTTAAACCATCTACGCGTCTTGCAACAGAAGTTTGTTTTTCTTTGCCATCTCTTCTAGTATGCACACCTTCAACAATAATTTCAGAAGCATTTAAGGTTGAAGCTATATCAGCTAATTCAGCTTTTTCTTGTTGAGTCAAAGCCAAATCTTTTTTAAGGGTATCATTTTCAACAGTCAATTGTTGATTTTCTAATTTTAATTTAGCAACTTCAGCTGCCAAGTCATTGATATTATTAGTCATTTGTGCAATTTCAGCTTGTGCTTTTAGCAATTCCTCAGATGAAATTTTATTATTGGCTAATAATTCTTTTATACGCTCACGAGCTTTAAACAACTCTCTAGCTCTTTCAGACATTTTGCCGTTAAGTTTTTTATTGTCTAAAGTTAAACGAGCAAGTTCCTTAGTATCTTGATCTAACTGACCTTGTAAAACAAGTCTTAAACTATCTTTGCTACTAATTGCAGCCTGCTGAAAGTCTATTGTTACTTTATCATTATTAATCGTTTCACGCTTAGAATTGCCATCAACTAAAAGCCAAATAACAATCAACGATAGTGCTACGATTATAACCCACAGAATCTTATTAGAAGATTTGTTTTCATTAGATGTGTTGTTCATATTAAGTTTATTTAATTTATTTGCAAAGATAAGTATTATTTATTAAAAATAAAAAAATCCAACTATTTTTTTATTCCAATAGACTTATAGAGCACTTCATTATTTTGCAAATGATTGGGATAGAAAAGTCCGAATAAAGTAATGCTATCAGTAAAATCAACATCGAATGATCACCTAAAAAAAGAATCTATGACGAATTGAGTGGGTAAAAATGGTAGAAATGAATTGGTTTTTAAAACT
>JASGCP010000133.1 GCA_030053995.1 Phycisphaerales bacterium | reverse complement strand
AAAAAAGAACAATCATGCCAATCATTTAATCATATAAATCACGGTTCAGACAAAAAAAAGAAAAATGACCTTATAAAATACCAAATTATCATTTTTAAAGTCATCAAACTTCTAACATTTTGCCCACCCTTTTCGTCATAGAGCCCCCTTTTCATCATAGAACTTTTTATATTTACAAATGTAAAATGTTAAAAAAACTTTTTAGCATTTGTTTAACATTTTACATTGATTTTATATTTTAATACTGCAAAAATTCAAAACTAAAAATTATGAAACAAAATCAATGAGTTTAGGCTCTACTCTAACAAGAGCTGAAGGTAAAGTAGTAGGTCGTAAAGCACAAAATTTAAAAGACTGCGGATATTGTGCATTTCGTACTTGCTGTGGTCCAAACAATACATTTTGCTGTAGTGTGCATGGTCTTTCTTGCGATATTTCTAATGCTTGTAATGCAGCAGGTAGTTGTTAAGCATTCATAACAAGATAATTTTCATGATTTTAAAAAAGCCTTCTAAATAAAAAATAGAGGGCTTTTTGATGAAAGGCTTCATTCGTGATAAAAGCATATTTTTCTACCGCCCCCCAAATCTTAGCCCCCCCCAAAAAAACGATTTACCTTTTTTAACTTTCTTCGTTGAAAATTGTCTTATATAACAGTTTATATTATATTTTTAATTTTAAAATCTTTTTTATGGAAAAATCAATGAAAAATTTAACCTCTAAACTTAGTGGCAAAGCAAATGAATTAGGCACTTCTTTAAAAAGAAGTGAATTAAAAAATGTCAGTGGAGGCAGTGGCTTAGCTGTAGTGTGCATGTATACAGATGAATCAGCTCAAGGACCTATAGAAGTTGCTTGCCGTGGTTATGAGACCAACTACACAACTTGTCCAAATCCATCAGTATGTCCTTCAGATGTTGGTCTTAGTTATACTAATGTTTGGGTTAGTTGCAATAGTACAGGTAATACTAATTGTTAATAACTAAATAGTACAAAATTCTATTATGTAATAAGGTAATAACTTTTAGGTGTTATGCTTATTATTTAGTTATACAAGCCACTGAAAATGTGGCTTTTTTATTGGTGAATATGCTATTTTTTAACAGAGCTATTTAAAAAGCATACGCCAAAGTAGTTTAATGAGGTTTCGCCCCCCTACCAATTACCTATCTATGTGCTTTGTTGTTCAACACCCGTTATTCAATAATTCATACCTTATTTTTAAACGGTATAGTATTAATATTTGAAAAACTCTTTTTGTATTTCAAATATCGTATTTTTGCATGATGAATCCATTTATTATTGAAAGACTAAATATGCAATTATTGGGTATATGGCAATAAAAAATATAAAAGTACTATCCTATTTAGTTGTGTTATTGGCTATCAACCTATTAAGTTGTACAAGTAATAATTCGGCTGAAACATCAAATAAATCTGATAAAGGTAAGGATAATATTGTTAACGATAATATTGTTATAGTAACCTTGTTAGGAGATGGTACTAATAATGTAGATTCTATCATGCCAATTTATGTAGCCTTACCGTCTGATCGTAGTTCTACAGAACTCTATATTGCTGATGTTAACGATCAAAGTATTAAGAAATTTAATATGAATACGGGTGCAATAGAGATTTTAGCTGGGGGTATGGGTGCGGGCACCAATCTTAATCAAATTAATAACCCCGCCGCAGTAGAATTAGATGATGATAATAATATTTATGTGGTTGATGAAAACAATGCTCGTGTTATTCGTTTTCCTTACTACTCTAAAAAAGGTTCTAACGGGGAAATTATAGCACAAGGTTACATCAATGATCACGAAAATCAACTGAATGCCCCGGCATCGATTTCGGTAGATTCTAAAGACCACTATTTATTTGTTTGTGATTACCTTAATAACCAAGTTTTACGATTCCCAACGAATGGGAATTATAAAACACAAGGTACCGTTATATTAGGTAGAAGTGATAAATTAAAGGGTAATGCACTGAACGAATTAAATGGACCAACAGATTTGTGTTTGTCTAATAACGAACTACGCCTATATATATGTGATAAATATAATGATCGTATTATTTCATGTGATAAAGATGGAAAAAACATTAAAGTAGTAGCCGGCGACAATGGATATGGTTCAGATTCTAATCAATTTTCCTTACCTTTAGGCCTTGATATTGATGATAATAATAACATATACATAGCCGACGCCGGTAATAATAGAATTGTGAAGTGGCCCGTTGGTGCAAAATATGGAACAACTATCGTCAATAATGCGGCTATCGCAACAAATAGACAATCTGACTTTTTTATTCCTTTTGGTATTGTCGTTGATAAAGCAGGGAATTTGTTTATTGCTGACACCTATCGTCATCGGGTTGAAGAGATTATCAATAATCTTAAATCTAATGCACAGTAACTACTCGAAAAACATTTTGGCGAACTTTTTAACAGCTAACCCCGTTTGTTATACCCATTATATATTAATCAATAAAAAATATACATTTGTACGCCCATTAATAGCGTATTACATACTACTAACTTAATAAAATACCATGCTACAATTTTTTTCTAAAATTTATACTAAAAAAGGTTTACTGGCACTGTATGTATTGATGTCCATTAT
Source organism: Phycisphaerales bacterium (assembly GCA_030053995.1). Classification (GTDB taxonomy): domain Bacteria; phylum Bacteroidota; class Bacteroidia; order Chitinophagales; family Chitinophagaceae; genus JASGCP01. The sequence goes on along the minus strand of JASGCP010000133.1, from coordinate 3,201 downwards.
TGCTACTGTTCAAATGATCAGCTTACCACCTAAATCATTCGAAGCAGGACAGCCCGCCGTTTACACTGAATATAACAACTATATTATTTTTAAACAATCGGCTAAGCATCTGTTGCATAATCAAGATTTGTACCAATTGTATCTCCAAGAGCAATTTGATTTATTCAAGTATAGCCCTACCTTTTCTTTATTTTTTGTTAGTTTAGCCTATTTACCCAATGCATTAGGATTAGGAATTTGGCTATTACTTAACACGCTAGTTTTTTTCTGGGGTGTTGTTGCACTCCCCAAATTAAATGGACGCCAAAAGAATTTTATATTGCTATTTTCATTAATAGAATTATTTGGATCAATTCAAAATGCACAATCTAATGCACTCATTGCCGGTTTATTATTGTTATCTTTTAGCTTCTTAGAAAACCGAAAATACTTTCTGGCTGTGTTATTCATGATGCTAACCGTTTATATTAAAGTGTTTGGCATCTTATTAATAATGGTATTTATATTTTATCCTGATAAATGGAAATTAATTTTATATACACTCTTTTGGTTGCTTGTTTTATTTTTCTTACCCATACTATTCATCAGTTTTTCACAGTTGGCATTTTTGTATCATAGCTGGGTTAATTTACTGTCGAATGATCATGCCCTATCCGATGGGTTATCAGTAATTGGTGTTCTGAGTCGTTGGTTTGCACTGCAGATAAATAAAGACCTTGTTTTAGGAATAGGAATTTTATTAGTGGGGATATCCTATCTTCAATTTAATAAGTATAAACATTATAGTTTTAGATTGCTATCCTTAGCCAGTGTCCTCATTTTTATGGTAATTTTTAATCATCGAGCCGAGTCGCCCTCTTTTATTATTGCTATTGCCGGAATAGCACTATGGTATGTTTTACAAAAAGAACCTTCGCATTTCTTAAATGTATGTATGGTAATAACATTGATTCTGACCTCCTTATCACCCAGTGACATTTTTCCACTGTATATTAGAAATGAATTTTTTAACCGCTTTTTAATCAAAGTAATTCCGGCAATCATTATATGGATGGTTATTTTAAAAGATTTATTGTACTCTAAAAAAATACAAGAATTATAATCGTTCCTATATTTCAGCTCGCTTATTTTATTACATCTACTTATGAATTTAAAAGAACCAGTAATCATCGGGGTAGACCCCGGAAGCGAATTCATGGGTATTGCTTTGTTGCAAGTAGGAAAACTAAAGCCTTCAGTTATTTTATTTGAAACAATTTCTTTACGATCTATTAAAAATAAATATGAAAGATTAGGAGTCATTCATAAAAATATGCATGACTTGCTGAACAAATATAAACCTAATGTTTTATCTATCGAAGCACCCTTTTATAGTAAAAATGTAAAAAGCACCTTAACTTTAGGCAGGGTACAAGGTATTATTATGGCTCTGGCAATTGATAGCGGTATCGCCATTTATGAATACGCCCCCAGAAAAATTAAAAAATCTATTACAGGAAGAGGGGCAGCCGATAAAAAGCAAGTGTGGAAAATGTTGAAGAGTATCTTAAACCTAAAGGATGATCCGCAACACGATGACGCCTCCGATGCTTTGGCAATTGCTTACTGTCATTATTTACAAAAAGATGCTCATGCTTTAGAAAGCAAAGCCTTGCCCGTAAAGAATAAAAATAAAAAAGGCACTTGGAAAGATTTTATCTTAGCAAATAAGGATCGCCTTAAAAAGTAAAGCATTCGTTATTTCTATACCCGAACACTATTTAACTACCCCGTTATTTCAGTATAACACCTCAAAAAAATATTTAGCTAATAGAAATAAGATTTTTCAGTAACTTTCATTTTTATAAATAGTTTAACTAACTGTACCGAACCTTTATTAATCCACTTACTAACATACGCACTACTGTTTATGAGGCAAGAAATTCATTATAGATTAGCATTAACACAAGTTATGGGTATTGGGTCTTTACATGCAAAAAAATTACTGGGTTACTTTAAAACTGCCGAAAATATCTTTCATGCAAAAAAAAGACATTTATCGATGATTGAGGGAATCGGTGATTTTAAAGCTGAAAACATTAAAAAATGGAGTCAATGGCATATAGTCGATGCCGAATTGTCATTTTGCGAAAAACATAAAATACAAATTTTATTTTTGACAGATGCCCATTATCCACAAAAACTAAGTCATTGTGACGATGCACCAATAGCACTGTACTATCGGGGAAATGTCGATATCAATAATTTTAGAATTTTAAGTATTGTAGGCACAAGAATGAATACCATTTATGGTAAAAATGTTACCGAACAACTCATCGCTGATTTGAAGGATAAAAACATTTTAATTGTTAGCGGTTTAGCTTTTGGTATTGACGCACGAGCACATAGGGAAGCTATTAAAAATAATATTCCAACAATTGGCGTATTAGCACATGGTTTTAAGACAATATACCCTAAAGAACATTGTAAACTCGCTCTTGACATGATGCAACAAGGCGGATTAATAACAGAATTTATGAGCCACGAACTAATTGATAAATATAATTTCCCCAAGCGTAACCGTATTGTTGCGGGGATGTCTACCGCTACCATTGTCATAGAAACAGATGTAAAAGGAGGGAGCATGATTACAGCCGATTTAGCTTTTGATTATAACCGAGATGTATTTGCAGTACCGGGTCGTATATCAGACCCAAAAAGTAGAGGTTGCCTACACCTTTTAAAACAACAGAAAGCTGTTCCATTTATTAATAGTGATATGCTATTAAAAGAATTAGGGTGGCTTTCAAAAAATGAAGTATCTAAAAAATTACAACCCGAATTATTTCCCAATCTCTCTTCTGAAGAAATGCTCATTCTTAAATTGTTTCAAGAACATCCTCAATTACATATCGACGAAATTATTACTAAAACCAATTTAAAAACTAGTGTTGTTAATAGTAATTTACTCAATCTTGAAATAGAAGGTATTATTCATGCTTTACCCGGTAATTTATTTCAGATAAAAGATAGCTCTATGACGAAATGATTGGAAACTAAATAATGGTTAATTGTCTTTAAAGGTTTTACCATAAAAAATGTCCTTAGAATAAGAGCATTGCAAAAAACGAACAAAACAACCATCAAAAATAGGCAGAGTAAATATATGGGTCTATGACGAAAAGAGTGGGTAACTTAGCTCACTTTCATATTGATTACCAT
>JASGCP010000014.1:22398-28028 GCA_030053995.1 Phycisphaerales bacterium | reverse complement strand
GTCTTGATACAAAAGAAAGAAACAAAGAAAAAATCAAGCCTGCAGAGGAAGGGCTGCAAAACAAGGCGAACGAAGTGGCTATCGAAAATGCGTAGCGACGAAATATTTCAAAGAAAGCGAATGATAGCGATAGGACAATAGTAAGAGAATATTGGTACGCTACAACTAATTGATTAAGCTCACTCTTTTCGTTATAGAGCCAAAAATGTTTTAACAAAATTTTAACATCGCAAAGGTTAATTATTGCAACTATTTTTAGTCTAATGTATAAGAATGTAAAATAATAAAAAAACATCAATCCCTTTAGGTTCTACTCTGCCAAGAACTGAAGTTAAAATAGTTTTTGGCGGTGCTACTAAAAAAAGCATAAAAAGCAATTTTTTTTTGCTTGTTCTAAATGTTATAGTGGGCAGTCATTGCTTGATTTGGGTTAGTATTGTCAATGTCAGTATTCTAATGATCCAGTGTGTTGTTAAATATATTTTCTAATTTTTTAAAATCTTTTTTTATGAAACAAAAACGAATAAACTTAGGGGTTACTCTTAAAAGGGACGAAACTAAAGCTATACATGGGGGGGGCAAAAAACATAATGTAGGATGTGCATCTGATTCTTTTAGTTGCGTGCATAATGAAGATTGTTGTGACGGCCTAGTGTGTTGTAGCACGTGGGTTTACGCATGTAGGACTTCGAGTGAATGCAAAGTTTAAAGACTTATTTTTTCATTCTTGATTCAGACAAAAGAAAGATGACATTTAAAAAAACAATTTACTCTTTTTGTATTTTAGCCACTCATTTCATTATAGAACCACTAAAGCGATAGATACTATTTTTTTAGCAAACCCTACTGCTTGTAAGTTTTTAAAGGATGCTACTCACAAAATGGGTGGCATTTTTTATACCTTAAAATAATCAATAGGCACAAGCAATTTTTTAATACGACAATTTAGCCAAATCCGGTACTTTGTTTATTAAGTCTATGGTGTATGGTGGGGGGCATTTTCCGGATAGGTAGTTAAGATGTTCTATGATGAAAAGAGTGGCTAAAATGTTAGAAATCTATTGGTTTTTAAAATGACAGTTTGGTTTTTTATAATGTTATTTTTCTTTCTTTTGTCTTGATACAAAAGAAAGAAACAAAGAAAAAATCAAGCCTGCAGAGTAAGGGTTGCAAAACTACGGCTTACTGCGTTATCGAAAATGAATGGTGCCTCGGATATATAGAAAGCGATTGATAGCGATTAAATTTTATTTTCTCACTTCTTTACAATTATAGCATCGCTACCATTCGCTTTCTTTGATATATTCGCCTTCGCCCATTTTTTCGATGGGCACTTCGTTCGCCTTGTTTTGCACAGCCCTTCCTCTGAGTGCATTTCGGCTATATGCGGAAAGGGTAATCAATATGAAATTGAGCTATGTTCCCCACTCATTTCGTCATAGAGAAGTATTTTTCTACTACCCTTAAAACCGCTTAGCACCTCAAAAAATGATTGAGCTCGCTTTTGAATTAATTTTGAAACATGATCATTCTATAAAAAATACCCATGCTTATTGGTAATGCACTATCATTAGGGATAGTAACCATTTCTCTGTACGAGCATTAATAGTATAAAAAATTAGGGGTAAGTTTACCTATCCTACCCCTGCAAATTTCGTGTTGTAACAGACTTTAACACAATGAATATCTTTATAAGCAATAAATCGGTCTAACCTAAAAGCCCGCAGGCGTACATGTACAAGAACCGTAAGGTCCACTACAATGCCCGTTACTACCATCGTTACAAAATCCAACACACTGCGTATCATCGCCACTACAAGATTTACCACCTTCTAAATTTTTTAGTTCTTCTCTTTTTAAATATGTTCCAACTTTTAAAAATATTTCGATATTTTTCATAAAATGAGAATTTAATTGTTATAAAATATCATCCGTTATTAATATGACTCAAAAAAAAGGAAAAGGTTAAATAAAAAAATATATATATTTTTGCATTTACAAGTATTTATTATTTAAGAATAAATTGCTTCCCATGCAATTATAGTTATGCATTATCCTGACGATTTTCTCAATAAAAAAATAAAAAAAAGAATTGAAGACAATAATTATAGGCAACTCGATTTATTTGACGACGGTCGAATTGATTTTGTTTCAAATGATTATTTGGGAATTGTTAAAGAGCAACGATTGAGCCGAGCTAGTAATCATCAATATCAATGGTCATTGGGGTCTCGCTTATTGGGTGGGCACCATCGTTTATACGAAAATACTGAATCAAAAATAGCCTGTTTTCACGAAGCATCGGCAGCCCTCATGTTTAATTCGGGATATGTAGCCAATTTAGGGGTTTTAAGTGCTGTTCCACAACGAGGAGATTCAATTATTTATGATCAAATGGTGCATGCATCTATTAGAGATGGGATTAGACTATCACATGCTAAACATTTATCGTATAAGCATCTCGATTGTGATAATTTAGAAAGAAAACTAAAAATTGCACAGGGTAATGTTTTTGTGGTTACTGAATCAGTTTTTAGTACCACGGGCGATATTAGTCCTTTGTCTCGTATTGTTCAATTAACTAAAAAGTATAAAGCACATTTAATTGTTGATGAAGCACACAGTATTGGTATTATCGGTCAAAAGGGTGAAGGGCTTTGTCAATACTTGGGTTTACATCAAGATATTTTTGCCAGAATATATACTTACGGAAAAGCAGTAGGATGCTATGGGGCTAGTGTAGTGGGTAGTGAACGATTAAAAAACTATTTAACAAATTTTGCCCGATGTTTTGTTTATTCTACCGCTTTACCGCCTTATAATATTTTGCAGGTTAATCATAGTTATGATGTTTTCCCAACCTTAACAAAAGAAAGAAAATATTTGCAAAGTTTGGTGGCTTATTTTACCGCAAGGGCTAAGAAATCGAACTTAGCATATTCATGTTTACCGAGCATGACTCATATACAAAGTATGATTATTCCTTGTAATAGCACGGTTAAGAAGGTCGCACACAAATTACTGAACCATCGCGTTTATGTTAAACCGTTATTATCGCCTTCTGTAGAAAAAGGGCATGAAAGTTTGCGCATCAATTTACATGTATTTAATACTTATCAAGACATTGATATTCTTTTTGATGCTTTATCATTTATTTTAAATGATTTTGTTCACGAACAGGTAGTTACTCATAAAAAGCCCGCTCAATAGTTTACCGATACGACATTTTTAGAAGATAAGATGTGTGCACGGGCACATCGTTTTATGTGCACAGTAAATTATAGGTTCAATATAGTTTTTCTTATAACTCATAAAAAAAGAGATCAACACTTCATAAAAAAATGTAACTTGCATAATATTATGTGCCGGTTTATACAATCTATATAAAATATGAATAGAGTAATTACAGATTGGTTTAGTTCAGCTTTACAGAAAAATATGCCTATTGTAAGTTATGGAGACGCCTGCAAGGCTAATGCTTTGTTATTATTACCTACGGCCGCAGCTGATTATTTAGAATACGAACGATTCCGCCTGATAGATTCTTTGTCCCCTTTTATTGACAATGGTAAGTTTCGTGTATTTAGTGTTAATAGTATTAATAGTGAAAGCTGGCTTAATAATAATATGCTACCGGAACACAAAGCTATTCGACATAATCAATTTAACGCATACATTTTTAATGATGTTATACCATTTATAAGGCAATCGATGTGTTCTAATACCATGGTTTTTGTTGGCGGTGCGTCTTTTGGAGCACTACATGCCATGAATCTTTTTATGAAAAGACCAGACATAATTAACGGGGCAATTAGTATGAGTGGTGTTTATGACTTAGCAGAATACACCAAAGGTTATTGGGATGAGCAAGTTTATTTTAATAGCCCTTGGCATTATCTTAAGAATCTTACCGATGACAATATCTTGAAGCAAATTAAAGATAGTCATCATATACATATATACTCGGGTAGTGGCTCTTATGAAGACCCGCAATCTAGTAAGGACTTTTCTGAATTGCTGTGGAAAAAAAATATCTGGAATGATTTGTCAATATGGGGACATGATGTACCACACGATTGGGATACTTGGCGAAAAATGTTACCGTATATTTTAGAGACGAAGTTTTAATTGTCTAATTTTAAAATAGTTGGTTTGTTTTTTTATTTTGATAGAGTATTGATAAGACTAATTTTTCTTGTAGGCATACTATAAAATATTTGATATAATTATGAACGGTTTTGATGTTAAGCAGGAAGATAAATTTGAGTTTATAGATATAGGAAAGGGTGATGAGCCTATTATATTGTTGCATGGTCTTTTCGGTGCATTAAGTAATTTTACAACCTTGATGCACAAATTGGTTGAAAAACATAGGGTTATTTTTCTAAAATTGCCCTTGGTTGAAACCGATATTAAAACGGCTAATCTTTTAGGCATGCAGAATTTCCTTGGTGATTTTATTGAGTTTAAAGGATATAAAAATATCCATTTGCTTGGCAATTCTTTAGGAGGGCATATTGCTTTAAACTATACGCTTTTTAAACAACAAAAGATCCGCTCGCTTACTTTAACGGGCAGTAGCGGTCTTTTTGAAAATGGTATGGGCGAAACATATCCGCGAACAAAGGATTATGACTATATAAGAAAAAAAGCTGAAGATACCTTCTATGATCCTAAGATAGCTACCAAGGAATTGGTTGACGAAATTTTTGGTACCATTAGTGTTAGAAGTAATGTTCAGAAGATTATTAGCTTTGCTCGCAGTGCTATGCAAGATCATATCGGCGATCGATTACACCAAATTAAAGTTCCTACTTTATTAATATGGGGCGACAATGATGCCGTTACCCCGCCCTTTGTTGCACAAGAATTTCATAAACTTATTAAGAATAGCGAACTCAATTTCATCCCCCAATGCGGTCATGCACCTATGATGGAATCGCCGGATATTTTTAGTAAAATTTATGATGATTTTTTAAAACGTGTTATTGTCAATAAACCAATTACTTCGGTGTAACTGTTGTCTGATTATTCAAATCATAAGACGGATTAACCATCGAGTAAATGTCCACGGTGGTAAAATATACGGTCAACTGTACTAATAAGTATTTCAGCAATTTAATTATAACTTTTTCAATGTCATTTCTCTTGTGCATGAAGAAAATGAAAATGGAAACACGACAGACAATCTAATGTTTTAATCTACTGCATCTAATTTCTGTTCTTTCTTCAATATTTTTTTTGAAAATATTTTTTTTGTTGTTAAAAATGTATTATAATAGTGGTATGTTTTATTGAATATTTTATTAAAAAATTAAAAACATAAAAAATGCAAACAACATTACAATCTTTGGGTTATAACCTAACAAGAGGTGAAATAAAAAATGCAACTGGTCAAGGTGTTTCGATTCGTTCAACCGACTGTTCAGACAAGAATGTTACTTCCGATTTTCATGCTACCGACAAAATTAAAAGCGTTCCTTGTGATGATTATTCTGTTAGAATATTGAGTGTACCTCCTAAATAGACAATTATTGTGGGCATACTATTATAGTTTCAGTGTCTTATATTTCTTAAATTAAAAACATAAAAAATGCAAACAACATTACAATCTTTGGGTTATAACCTAA
>JASGCP010000014.1:0-22298 GCA_030053995.1 Phycisphaerales bacterium | reverse complement strand
ATTATTCTGTTAGAATATTGAGTGTACCTCCTAAATAGACAATTATTGTGGGCATGATTTTTTCTTAGTGTCCTTTGTTATTTTTTAATTACTTCATTGCACCGTAACTTTATTAACAAGTGCAGTTAAATGCAATCTACAAAATAGAGATACGGTGTCGATAAAGTAACAACTAACTGAAAACAACAGTTTTTATATGTTTTCCTAAGCTACTTTATAGCATTCAAAATAAAAACTGAATAAGCATCAATCCGGTTGACCCAACTTCCCCAAAAAAGATGATCATATTTACCTGACAAAACGCCGTACGCAAAAATTGTTATAAAAAGAGTCTATCCCCTTGTGGATTAGCCATTTTTAATTTTTTTTAAGGCAATAACATATAACTTTGTGTCGGGTTAAATACTATAAAAACAATGCTTCACGCTATCATTAAAGAAAAGAAAAATAAATGGTTGCAGTCTCGGGACTGCACCATTCGTGACTTGATCAAGTATATCCGTGAAAAAGGACAGTTGCGCGATACACAAATTGAAGCAATTGAAACTTACTTGTTTCTAAAAATACAAGGACAGAATAAACCGCTTTGGCAATTATTTTCAGAAGGTTTTTTCACTAACGGCACCGACTTATCAAAACTGAATATTAATCAAATTGCAAGAGATTTTTTAACCAACAACAAAGACGCTTTTGCAGTGTATGACTTTGCAAGAACAAAGAGCGGGAATAGTTCTTTGCTTCCTGAACTTGAAAGACGAATCGTTGATAATCCTGCTACATTAAATTACGAAGCTATTATTAAAAGCATTTTTTATAATGTAAGCTATGCAGACTATTTAATGAGTTTACCTATGGGTGCCGGTAAAACTTTTTTAATGGCTACCTTCATATATTTGGATTTATATTTTGCCGAAAAAGAACCCGACAACAAATCCTTTGCACATAATTTTTTAGTGCTTATTCCATCAGGATTAAAATCTTCTATCATCCCTAGTTTAAAAACAATAGAAAATTTTGACCCTTCATGGGTAATACCCGAACCTTTTTCATCCAATCTTAAAAAACTATTGAAGTTTGATGTTTTGGATGAACAGAAAACAGCCAAGAGAAGTAATAAAGCAAGAAACCCAAACGCTCAAAAAGTAAATGCTTGCTTACCCAGTCCATTCGGCCAAGTATTTGTAGTCAATGCCGAAAAAGTAATTCTAGAAAGTTTTAAATTTGACAAAGATGCTCAAATACCCTTTGAAGAAGAAGAACAAGATACGACGAATGATTTAAAAAAACTATTCGGAAAAATTCCAAATCTTTCCATTCTTATAGATGAAGTTCACCATGCCGCAACGGATGATATTAAATTACGACAAGCCGTAAACTATTGGCACACCAAAGGAAATATTACAACCGTCTTAGGTTTTTCTGGAACACCCTATTTACAAGGTGCTGAAACTATCAAAGCAGGTGATTACGCTTTTAAATTTTCGCAAATAATCAATACGGTTTATTATTATCCGTTGGTTACAGCCATTAAGAAATTTCTAAAAACACCCACCGTAAAAATTGGGCAGAACCTTACCCGTTTTGAAATCATCAAACAAGGAATTAAGGACTTTGATATACAGTATAAGAATATCGTTTATGAAAATGGAACTATTGCCAAAATAGCTATCTATTGCAGTAACATTCAGGTTTTAGAAGAAGAAGTTTATCCATTTTTGACAACTGATTTAAAAATAGACCCTACTGAAATTCTAAAATTCCATGGAGGAAATAAAGAATATAGTTTGTCAAAAGAAAACGAACTAGCATTCCGCTCATTAGATTTACCCATTTCTAAAAAGCGATACATTCTTTTAGTACAAGTAGGCAAAGAAGGGTGGGATTGCCCGAGTTTAACCGCCGTAATCCTTTCACAAAAAGGCGACAGCCCTCAAAATATGGTGTTGCAAACTTCTTGCAGGTGTTTACGACAAGTCGGTAAAGGAAAAGAAGAAACGGCTCTGATTTGGCTGAATAAAGACAATGCAGATACGCTAAACAAACAGTTGAAGCAAGAACAAAATAGCAGTATTGACGAACTGAACAGTATCAAACGCATTGGTAAAGCCGATATGGTGGAACGCCACAGCCGTATGCAATATTTGCGATTGCCAACAGTGGACTTTTATCAAATGAAAGTTACTTATCAAAGCATTGATGAAGAAAAAAATGCAAACACAAAAATCAAGTTAAAAGACATCATCAAAAAAATGGAAGATTACAAAGCGTCGGCTTTAATCAGCACCAGCGAAATTTCAAACATAGATACTGGAACTATTGACATTATTAACGAAACTGGAATTGCATTTGCCAATTACAATCAATGGCTTTTTGAAATAAGTCGTCAAAGTTTTGGTTTGATTTCAGAAACGCAATTGCACCAATACGATACAGAACTACACGAAATTTTTGAAACCGTTTCATTTGAAAAAGACGGAAACCGATTTTTCAATGAGTTGTATGATTTGCATTTGATACAATCTAAAATCCGTGTTGCCTTTAGCATCAAAAGAGATTTAAAAACAGACACAGAAGTAATTCCAAAACAAGCAGAATTATTGATTGCAGAACGCTTGACTGATGTAGAGCAAAATCCCAAACTCTATCCGACCGAAGCCGACACAAATAAAATTTTAGAATTAGACAAAACAAATGAAAGTGTTGAAGTTGATATGATCGAAGTTGAAAAGGCATATACCCTTATGAAAGAAGCGTTGGAAACTCAAGGAATGGGAAATATGGTTATGTCCTACGACAGTTTTAAATCAGGTAAAGAATATTCATCAGTTGTAAAATCTAAAAATAATTCCTTTCACTATTTGCCTTACAATTTTGGCGGAAGCGGAAGTAGTGGTTTTGAAATTGAAACATTGCAAAAGACTTTGCAATTAGCAGATTTTAAGAGTAAAAACTTAGAAATTTACTACAATGGTGAAAGAGGTTTAACCGAATTTGTAATTCATTGCTTCGCTAAAGAAGGTAAGTATTGGAAAAACATTGGAAAATACACCACCGACTTTTTAATTATCAAGAGAACTGCTAAAGACAAAATTCATAAAGCCTTGCTCATTGAAACCAAAGGGGCTTTGTATGCAGAAGACAAACTTTTTCAAAAAAAGAAAAACTATGTAGAAACCGAGTTTTTAAAACTCAACCAAGAAAAATTTGGCTACCAACGATTTGACTTTCTGTATTTGGAAGATAGCAAAAACATAGTAGCCAACATCAAAAAATTGAACGATAAGTTAAACCAATTTTTTAATGATTAAAAAAAATAAAATGATACACCAATCCATACAACCCTATTTGCCAAAAGTAATTGAACTTTTGAAACAACATAAAATCACAAAAGCTTATATGTTCGGTTCTGTCATAACAGATAAATTCAATGAGCGAAGTGATGTAGATTTTTTAGTAAATATTCAGGAAGGATTGGATCCTGTCGATGCAGGAGAACATTTATGGGATTTAACTTATCAACTTGAAGATTTATTACACAGAAAAGTAGATTTACTAACTGAACGCTCACTTAAAAACCCTTATTTCATAAAAGAATTAAACGAAACAAAATTGGTTATATATGGAAAATGAAATCAAAAAATTACTTCAAGATATTCTTACCTGCATTGATCAAATTGAAAATTATATAGGTTCAGAAAAAAATTTTTCAGAATACGACACTAATTTATTGGTGCAAGATGCTGTAGAGCGAAACATTATTACCATCGGCGAAGCGATGAATACACTGCTAAAACGGATGCCTCAAATACCTATAAGCAATGCTAGAAAAGTTATCGATGCTAGAAATAAACTTACACACGGATATGATGAAATTGAAAATTTACAAGTTTGGAGTATCCTCGTTAAACACCTTCCTATTTTAAAAACCGAAGTACAAACTTTACTAAATAACTAAAAAATGCCCATAAAATACATTCCATATTACCCTGATACTATTGAAGGACAAGCAATCTTAAACAATATTACACGAACGCAACGAGTTTTGCGTTACCGTGAAAACAACAAAGTTTACGACCGTATAAAAAGAGGTATGCCTTACTACGAAGTAGAAACCGTTGAAATTGTCAATGGTCAAGGATTAATGGTTAATGAAAATGCAGTTGCCCCAGCATTAACAACTAACAATTCACCATTAACCATTAGTGACAATTTGGTTATTCGTGGCGAATGTATCTCCGCTTGTGCCTACCTGAAAGAAAAAGGTATTAAAGTGGATTTGGTTTACATTGATCCACCTTTTGCAAGTGGTGCCGACTATGCTAAAAAAGTTTATGTCCGCAGAAACCCAAAACTTGCACAAAAAATTGCTGCTGCCGAGCAAGAAATGGACATTGACGAACTTAAAGCATTTGAAGAAAAAATGTACGGAGACATTTGGAAGAAAGAAGATTACTTGAATTGGATGTATGAAAATTTAATGGCAATAAAAAGTATAATGAGCGATACTGCCAGTATTTATGTTCATTTAGATTGGCATATAGGACACTATGTTAAAATATTGATGGATGAAGTTTTTGGGGAGCAAAATTTTAGAAATGAAATTATTTGGACATACAATGGTAAAGGTTTAACAAATGCAACAAAATCTTTTGTACCATATAATGCCAATATATATTTTTATACAAATTCTGATGAATTTTATTTAAATAATAAAAAAGAAGGAATTAGTGCTTCGGTATTACAAAGATTTGGAAGATATATAAATGAAAATAATCAAATTACATTTGGTACTTTAAGGGCAAATAATGAAAATGCGGAACTTTTAAAAGCTACAAACCGCTTTGTAAATCAAAATGAGAGGGAACCGTTAGATGAAGATATTGCTACTGATTTAAATGGAGGCACTCTTATTAAGAATATTTGGGATGATTTACCGATTGTTCGAGAAAATTCAACCTATTCAGAATATGTAGGATATGCAACACAAAAACCAGAAACTCTTTTACAAAGAGTGATTAAAGCCAGTAGCAACGAAGAAATGATTGTAGCAGATTTTTTTGGAGGAAGTGGTGTTACCGCAAAAGTAGCAAACGACTTAGGCAGAAAGTTCATTCATTGCGATATTGGTATCAACAGCATACAAACAGTAAGAGACAGATTAAAAGAAGCCAAAGCCAACTTTCAAATTTTAGAAATAAAAGACGGGGTAAGTTTATTTCGCAATCCACAGCAAACAATGGACAAATTAAAAATGTTAATACCCGGTTTATTGCAAGGTTTAACAGGCATAAGTAAGTTTTGGTTTGGAGCGGTTGTGCATAGCAAAGAGGGTACTATTCCTGTGTATGTACCCAATTTGCTCAATACCCAAGAAAAGGTATTAGACATTCCAACCATGAACACCATTATCAATCAAGAACTACAAAACTTAGAAGTTAACGCCAAAAAAGTAATCGTTTATTACATAGACATTGACGACCAAAAGGCATTAGAAGAATTCATTAAAGACAACAATGCCACCGAAATAGAAGTAGAACTAAAAGACCTTAAAAACCTTTTGCACGATGTGGTAATTGAGGACCAAATAATGTTTAATTGTGAATTGTCAATGGCTAATGAAAACGGCAAAGACATTAACCATTATACATTAACCATTAACAATTTTAAAAGCGACCGTTTAATTCAAAAAATTGGTGAGTTTAATCAAAAAGGAAATTTACAATCCATCGCCAAAGGCAAAAAATTCAACCCAATCAATATTAGCGAAGAAGGTTTAGAACTTATAGAACTTATTGCACTTGACTGCGAAAAAATAGAAGGTCAATGGCACAGCACCACCGAAATTAAAATTGACAAACTCGGCTATGTAATTACCAACGGAGTAAAATCAAAAAACTTTTGGGACGGCAAAATTACAAGCGACAAAAATCCTCTAAGATTAAAAGTCAGAAATATTAGTGGCGATGAAACAATTATAAGAATAGAATCAATTAACAAGATGTATCACACCCCTCGCAACCAGAACAGCCACTACAACAGCAACTAATAGTCCATGAACATCGTTTTGAAGATGAATCTGCATTTTGACAACAATATAGACCATACCCTCCACAACAATCACCAATAGCATTACATGTTTGATTCAACAGATTACATTTTAGATTGCCCCCCCTTAATTCTTTTTAAAGATGGTCTTGATACCACAGAACCTAATTTATTATTACTCATATTTTTTTATTTTATGGATTCTGGGAAAATTCGACCGTGTTAATTAAAAAAGCTACTTCTTTTTTTAGACCAAATACTTTTTTGCATCTTCATTATTTTTAGTTACAATCGTTTTTAGTACAAAACTATTTTTTTCAATTATCAAATAAAAAAAATACTTTTGCAAATCGTTTTATATCAATATTGTAAGGCGATAGGCTTTATTTTGTAATCCGGATCAACCGTAAATTATTTTTATGTCAAATTATAATGAAATAGTTAAGCATTTAGGCGATAAAGCAGGTTATCTTCTTGAGCATCAAAGTAAAACAATCGATAAAAGTCAATTGCACCTTCCGTCTTCTAAGCATATCGATAATATTTTTTGTAATAGTGATCGAAACAATCAGGTGTTGCGAAGTATGAAACAAATGTTAGGACACGGTCGCTTAGCAGGGACAGGTTATTGTTCAATTTTGCCCGTGGATCAAGGTATTGAGCATAGTGCAGGTAGTGCTTTTGCCCCAAATCCTATTTATTTTGACCCTGAAAATATTGTTAAGTTGGCTATTGAAGGTGGTTGCAACGCCGTTGCATCTACTTTCGGGGTCTTAGGTATTCTTAGTAGAAAATATGCACACGAAATTCCTTTTATTGTAAAAATAAATCATAACGAATTTTTGTCGTATCCCAATAAATACGATCAAGTAATGTTTGGCAATATTAAAACTGCTTGGAATATGGGTGCCATTGGCGTGGGTGCTACCATTTATTGGGGAAGTCCAGAAAGTACAAGGCAATTAGAAGAAGTGTCTCGTGCTTTTGCTTATGCTCATGAATTGGGTATGATCACTATTTTGTGGTGTTATCTTAGAAATCCAGGGTTTAAAGTTAATGGTATTGATTATCATACTTCTGCCGATATGACGGGGCAAGCGAATCATCTGGGTGTTACTTTAGAAGCAGATATAATCAAGCAAAAACTCCCAACCAATAATGGTGGATTTAATGCTACCAACCACGGTAAAACATCACCCTTGGTGTATGAAAAATTAACAACCGATCATCCTATTGATTTATGTCGCTACCAGCTAGCTAATTGTTATATGGGTAGAATTGGTCTCATTAACTCCGGCGGTGAAAGTAAGGGGGCGAATGATTTAACAGAAGCCTTACAAACTGCCGTTATTAACAAACGAGCCGGTGGCATGGGTTTAATACTTGGTCGCAAAGCATTCCAAAGACCTTTTAAAGATGGTGTCAACATTTTAAAAATGATACAAGATGTTTATATTTGCGAACAAATTACGATCGCTTAAATGGTTATTTGGGTTCTCAATAACTTCTTTTACTAAATATTTCTATTATGTCGCAAGCTGAATCTACCGAGAATAAGAAAAATACGATACCGCTTTATACGCCCAAACCAGATGGCAATACACCATTATGGTATCAACGACCTCGGAAAAATATTGTAACGCCAACAAGCGAAAAAAGAGATACGCCTCAAGGATTATGGGATAAGTGTCCGCAATGTAATCTCATTAAGCTAACAAAGGACTTAGAAGCAAATTATTTTATTTGTCCTAAGTGCCAACACCATTATCGTATTGGTAGCCACGATTATTTTAATATTTTGTTTGACAATAAACAATACGAGCCCTTATTTGATAATATTTTCAGTAAAGATTTTTTAGGATTCACTGATTTAAAATCGTATCAGCAACGATTAGATGATATTTATACTCATACCGACCTCAAGGATTCTATGCGTGTTGGGTATGGAAAAGTCTTAGGGGAGGAAATAGTTATTGCCTGTATGGATTTTGATTTCATTGGTGGCTCATTAGGCAGCGTGATGGGGGAAAAATTTGCCCGTGCCGTTGATGTGTGCATCAGCAAACGAGTGCCGTATATGATTATTTGCAAAAGTGGGGGTGCACGGATGATGGAAAGTGCTTTTAGCCTTATGCAATTAGCTAAAACCAGCTCTAAACTTGTACAACTAAGTGAAGCAAAATTACCGTATATCTCTTTGTTAACAGACCCAAGTTTTGGTGGCATATCTGCAAGTTTTGGTATGTTAGGTGATATTAATATTGCCGAACCAGACGCTTTAATCGGCTTTGCCGGACCGCGTGTTATTAAAGAAACAATTAAAAGAGAATTGCCTGAAGGATTTCAAAGAAGCGAGTTCTTATTAGAACACGGCTTTTTAGATTTTATTGTTAGCCGCGATAAATTACAAGCTAAAATTCATCAGATGATGGTGTTGTTTAAAAATTAGGGCAGGTTGTCATTCTGCACTAAAAACAAACAAAACTAATAACAAAGTGTCTGTGCGTACAAATTTAATTTTGACTATGGAAGTATTCGGCAATGAACAAAATAAAATTATTCATGGAGACGCTTTGGAAGCATTAAAAATACTTCCAAATGAGTCTATAGACTTAATATTTGCCGATCCGCCCTATAATATTGGCAAAAACTTCAACGGACATATTGAAAAGTGGGAAACAGAAGAAGCCTATCTTAACTGGTGCTATATATGGCTTGATTTGTGCATAAAAAAACTAAAACCTAATGGCAGTTTTTATGTAATGACGGCGACACAGTTTATGCCGTTTTTTGATATCTATCTTCGCCAAAAATTAGATATTCGTTCGCGTCTTGTTTGGTATTACGACAGTTCAGGTGTTCAGGCAAAAAAATATTATGGTTCAAGGTATGAGCCTATTTTATTTTGTGTAAAAGACAAAAACAATTATACATTCAACCCCGATGATATTTTAGTAGAGGCAAAAACAGGGGCAAAACGAAAACTTATTGACTACCGCAAAACAGTGCCTACCGTTTATAATTCAGAGAAAGTACCGGGGAATGTTTGGGAGTTTGCACGCGTTCGTTATCGCATGGACGAGTACGAAAATCATCCAACGCAGAAACCTATTGCATTGCTTGAAAGAATTATTAAAGCAAGTTCAAATAAAGGCGATTTAGTGATGGATCCATTTTCAGGAACATTTACAACTTGCTTTGTCGCCAAAGAACTCGGTAGAAATTCGGTTGGCATAGAACTACAAGATGAATATGTGAAAATTGGTTTACGAAGATTACAATTAGCCACAGAGTTTAAAGGTGAAAAATTGCAAAAGCAACCCCGTAGTTTTGAAACGAAAAAAGGAGGAAAGTTTACAAATCCCTACACTTATGCCTATCGATAGAATAAATATCAAAAAATAAATGTAACCCTTTTCTAACTTTACCCCCTGTTTCTTGTCTAAGTAGAGGATGATCTTTTGTAACTAAAATAAAAAATAAAATTATGAAAAACAAAGTGTACGGTATCGGTTCTACATTAAAAAGAGCAGAAATAAAACGCATAGCTGGGGGACTTAACGATTCGGCTAAATGCAAGGACTGTTATAATCTTTGCTATACTTGGTATGGTAATGAGTTTCATGCGTCATTCTGTATTTGTATCAGCAATTGTACTGATACTAGCCAGACCACATCGTGTGGGTATAAATGCCAATCGAGTAAAGCTTAGTTAATATATGGTGGGAAGTGATATAATGCTTTATTAGTGCTTTATTAGCTTCCCGCCATTTATAGTTCACGCAATCGCTTCAAGGTTTTTAAGTGTCTGCGATAAGTCGGCACTTAACTGTGCCAGTGCCTCGCGTACTTTAGCAACTTCTACGGGAATGCCAACTTCGTTGCAAATGGTACGAATGTGAAGAAAGGGGATTTGTTTCAGTAAACAAGCGTAAAAAAAAGATGCTCCTTCCATCGATTCTATATCAGGACAGTATTTTTTCTTCAACATTTTTACGCGTTGTCTATCGAGGGTTACCTCATCGCTTGTCAGTCCTTTTGCTAAGGGTAATTTTGTTTTTTTCATTAGAGCAAGGTTAGGATTTTTAAGTACGCCATTCGTAAAACAAGGACGATTTGGGTCGTCTAATCCTTTATCGAATATGTCTAACCATTCGGCTGCATTGTATGGATTAACACTGCCGCGTCCGCCCAAAACTTCTTCAGTAACAACAACTGTTTTATTAAACTGTTTGGGTACATAAGAACCAGCCACGCCTGCTAAGATGATTAAATTGCATGGGTGCTTATTGAGTAAGTCGAATACTTGCACCGCCGAAAGCATGATTCCTACGCCGATGATTGAAGACGCTATTTCCCAGTCATTGATACAAGACCACGATGATAGCACAGGTTGTATAGCATTAATTTCAAACTTACTGGGAGTAACAAGCCATAGTTTTTTTTTCATAGCAGTACTAAATTAGTGCATTTTCCTTTATTTTAAATGGGGTGTGGCATGCTATGATCAAGTATCTCATTAATTGTCGTTTTAAAATATGGGATACATGACAAATTGAGTTGGTAATTTAGCTAAATTTCTAGAAAATTGAAACACACTTTTTAAGGGACAATTAGTTTAACCATTAATTAAGCCCAATCAATTTTTGTTAGGAACTCTTAACAACTAATTTGCACATCATACACATAAGAAAGGGGGGCAAGCAGTACAAGGATGCACAAAATAGAATATTCTACAGGCAGTAAGTACTTTTTTTACAATTATAATAAAAATTTCACTCAAGATTTACCTGGAGTGAAATTTTTATTAATTATTTGCCTAAAGCGTCGCTACTTTTCAGTTCTCGTAAGTAGCATCCTTAGTGATAAGGGACATGTTCCTTTATTAGAAGGGACATGTTGCTGTATCACTAGTAGTGCATAATGAAGAGTCATATACAGCATTAGAGTCAGTAGGACATAGGCTACCAATAGCACATGTTGTACAAGCCGATACGCTATATTCAGCCCAACAACAGCCACCAGTTGTTCTATTCTTAAACTGATCAACTAATTGCACCTTAAAACGATAATTTTTATTTTTCTTTATTGGTTTTAAAGATGATAATTTGGTGTTTTATAATATCATTTTTCTTTCTTTTGTTTTGATACAAAAAGAAAGAAACAAAGAAAAAATAAAGCCGTGAGCCGTAGAGACGAGAGGCATGTTGCGTTTCTGCTTTTTTATTAAATTTATTTGTCCGCCAGATAAATCTGGAAGCAATATGATGGCAAAAAAAATCAAAAAAGATTAATAGCCCTGATTTATCCGAGGGTAATGAACTATTAATTAAGCCTACACCTTTCGTTGTAGAACTATTTTACTCTTCGATCTTAAACCCTGATATTCTTAGCATTTCAAAAAATGATTTAGCCTAAAAATATTAAGTTTTCAAATCATTCTTTAAATAAATTAAATATCGTACCTTCGTAATCCCTTTAACAAAAAAACAGGGTATATTATTTATGAAATTTATTATTCAACATTTAAAAGCAGAAACAGGTAACGCTTCAGAAGGTAAAACTAAAAAAGGAAGTGCAACTGCTACAACAAAAGAAGAGCCTACTACCGTGGATCAATTCGCTACGCCGTTTAATGAATTTAACTGGGGGGGCGGTAAAAAAAACACCATTCACTATTCAGACAAAGAACGAGAAAAATATGATAAGATATACGAGGATACATTTATATCCATTAAAGATGGCGAATTTGTAGAAGGTACGGTTGCTTCGATCAACAAGAATGATGTTGTTATTAACATTGGTTATAAAAGTGATGGCTTAGTGCACCTTAACGAGTTTAGAGGAACCAATTTGAACATCGGCGATAAAATAGAAGTTATCATTGTAGAGAAGGAAGACAAAGACGGCAACTTGCATTTGAGTAGAAAGCAAGCTAAAATGCAAAGAGCTTGGGAAAAAATTGTAGAGTTAAGTAAAACAGGTGAAATTGTTGAGGGGCTTATAACTTCTAAAACAAAGGGTGGTTTGATTGTGGATTTATTTGGTATGGAAACTTTTTTACCGGGTTCACAAATCGATATTAAGTCTATTACCGACTATGATTTTTATGTTGGTAAAAAAATGGATTTTAAAGTTGTGAAAATTAATGAGCAAATTAAAAATGCTGTTGTTTCACATAAAGCACTTATTGAAAGTGATTTAGAAGCACAACGATCTGAAATTATCGGTAAATTAGAAAAGGGGCAAATATTAGAAGGTATTGTTAAGAATATTACTGACTTTGGTGCGTTTATGGATTTGGGTGGCTTAGATGGACTATTGTATATTACTGACATTTCTTGGGGTAGAATTACGCATCCTTCGGATGTACTCAAAATTGATCAAAAATTACGCGTCGTTGTGTTGGATTTTGATGATAGTAAAAAAAGAATCAGTTTGGGATTGAAGCAGTTAACACAGCATCCTTGGGCTAGTTTGCCTGAGTCTATTAAAGAAGGCTCTACCGTTAAGGGTAAAGTTGTTAATATTGAAGACTACGGTGCATTTTTTGAAATTGTACCCGGTGTGGAAGGTTTAGTGCATGTAAGTGAAATTTCATGGTCTAACAGTATGATTAACTCACGCGAATTCTTTAAATTAGGTGATGTTCACGAAGCACGTATCGTTACCTTAGATAGAGAGAATAAAAAGATGAGTCTTTCTATGAAAAAATTAACCCAAGATCCTTGGGAAACAATTGAGACTAAATACCCTGTTAATAGCAAATGTACCGGGCTTGTTAAGAATATAGTAGCTTACGGCGTTTTTGTGGAGCTAGAAAACGGTATTGGCGGTATGGTTCATATTAATGATTTAAGCTGGCTTAAAAGAATACACCGACCAAGTGATTTTGTAAAAGTGGGTGATACTTTAGAGGTTATGGTGCTTAATATTGATAAAGAAAATAGGAAATTGCAATTAGGACATAAACAAGTTGAAGAAGACCCTTGGATAGCTATAGAAGAAACTTTTAAAGTTGGTACTGAACAAGAAGGTACTATAATTAAAAAAGATGAAAAGGGTGCTATTGTCCAATTGTTGTACGGATTGGAGGCTTTTTGTCCTACTCGGTTTCTTACCAAAGAAAATGGTAAAATGTTGGAATTAGATGAAGTGGCTAAATTTTCTGTTATTGAGTTTGACAAAAACGAAAAGAAGATTATTTTGAATCATAATAAAACATGGAATTTGACTGTTGCCACCGGTGCTGATGAACACGGTCACAATCATCATGGTGGTGCCCCTGCTCATAATTCTGCACAAAATAATGTGTCGGCTACTGCATCTAAAGCTGAAAAATCTAAGTTGGGCGACCTCAATGCTTTTGCTTCTATCAGAACAAAGATTGACGAGCATAGCGAGGGTGAAGAAAAGAAAAAACGCAAATAGGATCTTTGTATATTCATGTTGCAAAATGTTGATTTAGTTTTTTATGCAAATACAATATTATTTATATCTATCGTTTATCTTGTTTGGAATCGGTGCTTTAGGGGTTATGATCAGACGCAATGCCATCATTGTTTTTATGTGTATAGAAATGATGCTTAACTCTGTAAACCTGCTTTTAGTGGCTTTTTCAAAAGTGCAATATGCCCTTAATGCTCAAGGTATTGATGGGCAAATATTTGTTTTTTTTGTGATGGTCGTTGCCGCCGCTGAAGTAACGGTTGGACTTGCTATTATTGTTATGTGTTATCGAAATACACGTTCCATAGATATAGGTTTAATGAATCGCATCAAAAATTAACTTACTTAAAAACAGTCTTTTTTTATGCAAGCATTGTTGTTAATGTTGGTACCGCTTTTGCCGTTGATTGGTTTTTTATATCTCGGGATATCGCGAACACGCATAGGATATACTACGGCGAGCATTGTTGCGTGCGGTACCGTTTTAATAGCTTTTATTATTAGTCTGTTTTTGTTCTTTACCATCAATTTTCAAGATAATACGCCCTTAATAATTAGCTATTTCCCATTTATTCATATAGGAAATATTAATATTGATTTTAGCCTGCAATACGATGCCTTATCGGCTGTATTTCTTTTAATTATTACCGGTGTTGGATTTTTAATCCATGTTTACTCTACGGTCTATATGCACGAGGAGCCTACACCCCAGTTTGCTAAATACTTCTCTTTCTTGAATTTGTTTGTCTTCAGTATGCTCTTGCTTATTCTTGGTGCAAACTTTTTGATTTTATTTATTGGGTGGGAAGGTGTAGGACTTTGCTCTTATCTCTTGATTGGTTTTTGGTATGCTAAAACGGCTTATAATGAAGCGGCTAATAAGGCTTTTATTATGAATCGTGTTGGTGATTTATCTTTTTTGTTAGCTATTTTTTGGCTACTGTTAAAATTAGGGACAATCAGTTTTGTAGCTATTAGTCCTACTATGTTATCATCAACTGATGTTTTAGGGATAACCTTATTACTTTTGTTAGGTGCAACGGGTAAAAGTGCTCAAATACCTTTGCTTAGCTGGCTACCCGATGCCATGGCCGGTCCTACACCGGTTTCCGCTTTAATACACGCTGCAACCATGGTAACGGCCGGTGTTTATATGATCACGAGAAATCATGTTCTTTTTAGTGCAGCACCTTTTACGATGAATCTAATTGCCTGTATTGGTTTGTTAACGGCTATTTATGCTGCGGTGTTAGCCTTAGTGCAGAATGATATAAAAAAGGTCTTAGCTTATTCAACTATTAGTCAGCTTGGGTATATGTTTTTAGGACTGGGTGTTTACAGTTATACAGGAGCAGTTTTTCATGTCATCACGCATGCCTTTTTTAAAGCCTTACTATTTTTGGGTGCCGGCTCGATTATCTTATCGTTGCACCACGAACAGAATATACAAAACATGGGGGGACTTAAAAAAAAATTGCCGATTACGCATATTTGTTTTTTATTAGCTTGTCTGGCTATTTCGGGTATCCCGCCGTTTAGTGGTTTTTTTTCTAAAGATGAAATACTCAATGCTACTTATTCTTTTAATCCTTATTATTGGGTTGTAGGTGTTATAGGAGCAGGACTAACAGCTTTTTACATGTTCCGTTTGTATATGCTTGTTTTTAGTGGTAGCTATCGTGGTAATCAAGAGGGTATTAAGGAAAAAGGGTGGGTTATTTGTTTGCCCTTAGTGCTATTGGCTGTGTTGAGTACCTTCGGCGGTTGGCTTAATACGCCATCTATACTTATGGGTAATGAGCGATTAGCTGGTTTTTTATATTCGGTTTTGGGAAAAAAAGATAGCACAGTAATAGACGCCTTGCACCCTATCAATCAAGAGTATATGCTAATGGCTATTAGTACCATCGTGGCTATTAGTTCAATGATATTAGCAATGTTTATATATTCAAAGCCAGGACAAGCTATTGCGAAACGAGATACTTGGCAAAAAATTGTAGAAAATAAATGGGGTATGAAAAATTTTTATCAGCGGACTGTTCAAATACCTATGACCTTACTATCTTTTTTATTAGCTCAAATTATAGAGAAGAAATTTTTGGAAGGAATGGTTCGTTCGGTAATCAATGCGTCTTCATTTTTATCTAGAAAAATAAGAATGATGCAAAACGGACAAGTAAACCGTTATATTATTTATATGGTATTGGGTATTGTGCTATTCTTATTATTTTGGTTTTTAGATATAAGAATTTATAATTCGTTTGTTTAAAAGAATCCTATAGTATGCTCGCACTTTTATTGATTATTGTCCCTTTGTTATTTGCCCT
This sequence comes from Phycisphaerales bacterium, assembly GCA_030053995.1. Taxonomy (GTDB): domain Bacteria; phylum Bacteroidota; class Bacteroidia; order Chitinophagales; family Chitinophagaceae; genus JASGCP01. The sequence goes on along the minus strand of JASGCP010000014.1, from coordinate 6,477 downwards.
TGTTTTGTTTGCCTGCAAAGAGGGGGGGGCTAAAAGAATAGCGGTTGTAGGATCTTTTATTAACTTGGTTATAGTGGGGGCTTTATTGTTGAATCACAATAACCCGTACCTAAGTAATTTTCAAATAGACTGGATTAGTTCTTTGAATGCCTCGTTTCATCTACAAGTTGCTGGTTTAGGGATGCTCATGGCCTGTTTAGTGGCACTTGCTTTTTTTTTGATTATTCTTTTCTCATCTGAATTAAGCTATAAAAATGAACAGTACTTTTACGGATTGTTATTATTTGTAGAAGCCGGATTGATGGGGGTTTTCTTTGCACACGATGCTTTACTTTTTTACTTTTTCTGGGAACTTGTTATCATTCCTATTTACTTTTTGTGTTCAATTTGGGGTGGGGAGAAGCGCATTCAGGTAACCCTTAATTTTTTTATTTATACTTTTTTAGGGTCATTATTTTTATTAGCGGCACTTTTGTATATTTATAGTCATACGCCCGACCATTCATTTGCTTGGGAATCTTTTACGAAAGTACAATTAAGTGTAAAAGAACAACGGGTTATCTTTTGGCTTTTATTTATTGCTTTAGCTATAAAAATGCCGGTTTTCCCTTTTCATACTTGGCAACCCAATACTTATAAAGAATCGCCCTTGCCGGTAACGATGGTTTTAAGTGGGTTACTTGCTAAAATGGGATTATTTGCCTTGTTACAATGGGTATTACCTGTTTTACATAATTTTGCAACGCCCCAATTAGCAATTATTTTATGTATCATCAGCATCATTTATGCTAGCGTGATTGCTTTACAACAAGGCGATTTAAAAAAAATGGTTGCTTATTCCTCTATGGCACATATAGGGTTAATGGCTTTAGCAATTTTTTCAATGAATGCCACTGCCATTTCTGGTGCTTCCTTGCAAATGTTTAACCATGGTATTAATGTTGTTGCCTTATGGATGATTATTGCTCTTTTGGAAAAAAAATACCAAACTACTTATTTCACTAATTTAGGTGGCTTAGCAAAAACAGAACCTTTATTAACTTTGTTCTTTGTTATTTTTATGTTAGCCAATATTGGACTACCGCTCACCAATTCGTTTGTAGGGGAATTTTTAATGCTGTTTGGTATATTCAGCTTTAATAAAATTATAGCCTTATTTGCAGGACTCAGTTTAATATTGTCCGCTACTTATTCACTCGGTGCTATTCAAAAAATATTTTTTGGTAATCTCTCTGAAAAAAACAAACACCCCCTAATTGCTTCTGCAAACGCACGGTGGGTAGTAGGTATTTTGGTCATTTTTACCTTGTTAATTCTCTTCTTTGGTATTTACCCTGCACCACTATTTAAAATTTTGCAGTTTTAAGGTATCAAACGAATATATGAAGAGCAAATGACGGATTGCTAACAGTACAATGTAGAGCATTATCAACCATTTTAGTAAAAGATAGGGGATACTGCATGTATTATGGTAATACGGGCGGTCATAGAGATTTATATTATTGTTAATAAGGGATAAGGGCTAAATCATCTTTTGAGGTGCTAAGAGGTTTTATTTAGCAGTACAATTTTATGGAAAACAAACTGAAAACCGTTGTAATAGATGCATAAAAATCCCGTAGGAATGCGATATAGGTAGCCAATGGAGTTATTCTAAGATACTGTTCTAAAAAGTGTGTAGAAGGTTTTTAAAAATTTTAACAATTTATTGACAATATACTAACTTATTTTTTTTTACATTGTAAATATTGTAAACAATTAATTTTTTAAAAAATGAAATCAATGTCAGTGAATTTTGGATATTCTTTATCAAGAAACGAAATTAAAAATGTACAGGGTGGTGCAAGTGAAAACTGTTATGCAATTCCCGTTGATGGTTGTGGTTCTCGATCTTTTCTGGCTTTTGTTGATGATAAAGATAATTATTATTGTGAAGATTCATGTACAAAGGCTTTGTCTTGTAGCGAAGCGGGGGTATATGTATGTGCGAAATAATATTTTTAGGATATATTTAGAATACCCACCGTTAATGGTGGGCATTTTTATTTGAGTGTAGTAAAGTAGAAACGAAGTATAAAAAAAGGTAGAGACGCAACATTATTATGTCTCTGTTACGCCCAAATAAATCGTATAATGTGGCATGCAGCCAAAAGAAATAAAAGAAAAAATGTCGTTTTAAAGGGCAATAATTTAACCATTAATTTTATGGTTTTATGATGAAATGAGTGGGTAACATAGTTCAATTTCATATTGATTACCCTTTCGCCATAGCCCAATGCCCTTACTCTGCCCGCTTGATTTTTTCTTTGTTTCTTTCTTTTGTATCAAGACAAAAGAAAGAAAAATGACATGATAAAAATGCACGGGAAACTTGGTAAATGCCGTCAAGAAATTTTAACTATTTTTTTAACCTATCCTCAACTTGTTTGTCCAATTGACAAGATTTTATATCTTAAATTCAAAAAAAATACATATGAAAAAAAATCAATGTTTTTAGGTCATTCTCTTAAAAGAACTGAAATTAAAAATGTTAATGGTGGAAAAAAAGAAATTTTAGGATGTACTCCTGACGGTTATTTATGCGGTCTTGATACAGATTGTTGTTCTGGTTTCTGTTCTGCTTTAAATGGTCATTGTTGGGATAGATAAAAAAAATGATGACTACTTATTTTATCAAGCGATAAAATAAGTAGTCGTCCCTTAAAAAGTATTGTTCTGCAACGAAACAGGTAGGCTTATAATTAATGTAGCTTTATAACGAAATGAGTGGGTAAAAAAGCTCAATTTCATATTGATTACCCTTTCGCCTATAGCCAAAATGCCCTCAGAGGAAGGGCGTTGCAAAACAAGGCGAACGAAGTGCCCATCGAAAATGGGCAGAGGCGAATATATCAAAGAAAGCGAGTGGTAGCGATGCTAAAATTGTAAAGAAGCAAGCAAGTTATATCCAATCGCTTTCTATATATCCGATGCCATTCATTTTCGATAGCGCAGTGAGCCGTAGTTTTGTAGCCCTTACTCTGCCGTCTTGATTTTTTCTTTGTTTCTTTCTTTTGTATCAAGACAAAAGAAAGAAAAATGACATGATAAAATATCAAATTATCATTTTTAAGGTCATCAAACTTCTAACATTTTACCCACCCTTTTCGTCATAGAGCCATCTTTTCTTTAAAATCTTCTCACACAAAATTTAGTAATGCCTACTAAATTATATCTTAACTACCTGTCCGGAAAATACACCCCACCATACATTCCGTTAGAAAGCCATTTTCCATTCTTTAGCGTTAACACCTCAAAAAATGATTTAGCCCTGCTATTTTGCAAATGCGACGGAAGTTATTCTATAAAATCCACTAATAGTTTGAGCATTTGACCAAGTTTTACCGCCATCGGTAGTGGATAAATATATACCTTGCTCTGTATTACCATTGTTAATCCAACCAACCGCGACGGCATTAGTAGCTGAACTAAAAGAAACACCAGATAAATACCAATATTGAGAATTTACAGTAGCAACCGACCAAGATTGCCCGCCATTAATAGTATAGACATATCCCCCTTGATGGCTGGGTGGAATGATAAGTCCACCCACTATTATCCCATTATTTGCTGAACCAAAAGCAAGATCACTAAGACTACTTAATCCTGAAATTTTATTAACATCAAGCCACGATTGCCCTTCGCTATTTGTATAAGCATAACCCCCATCTCCAATCATCCCGCCATTTGTTTCTGAACTAAACGCAAGAGAGTGGACAACATATAAATCATTAATTATTTGAGGATTAGACCATGTTTGACCACCATTTGTTGTATAGGCATATAAAATCTGGGATACATTGTTATTAAAATAATAACCTACTATCACCCCGTTTGTTGCTGAACTAAAAACAACTGAATTAATGTAACTGAATCCATTAATGGTTTTTGGGGACGACCAAGATTGACCACCATCTGTTGTATAGGAAATTAACGCTTGCCCATTATCAGTACCACCAACTAACACGCCATTTGTCGTTGACATAAAAGCAACAGATTCTATATCAAATCCCGAAATCGTTTGTGGCGTTGACCAAGATTGCCCGCCGTTGGTCGTATAAGAATATGCACCTTGCGGATTGTGCCCTGTTACACTTGTATCACCTACCATTACGCCGTTGGTCGCTGTACTAAAAGCAACTGAAGTAACATAACCTAATCCTGCAATATTTTTAGCTATTGACCAAGTTTGCCCACTGTCAGTTGTATAAGAATATAAACATTGATTGCTTGAATTAAGTCCTACAATCACACCATTAGCTGAGCCTCCAGTCGGAGGATATATAGGACTAAAAGGCTCAATATTGTTATTGATAACAGGATAATTAGGAATATCATTGTTATTAATAATTTCCTTTTTACAACTGAAAAGCAAGGAAACAAGTAGTAAGAATGGGAGTCTTTTCATATTTATTGCAGTTTTTAGAATATTAGACAATTAAGGCGATCAATTGTTAAGACTCCTGCCCCTTTTTTATTTGCTATTTTGCAAATGCAACGGAAGTCATATTACTAAACCCTGCAATATTTTTAGCAATAGACCAAGATTGCCCCCCGTCTGTTGTATAAGAATAAACACCTTGACCGCTTGAATTAAGTCCTACAATCACACCATTAGCTGATCCCCCAGCGGGAGGATATATAGGACTAAAAGGTTCATCATTCGGAGGAATGACAGGATAACCTGGTATGCTTTTTTTGCAACTAAAAAGAAAGCAAAAAAATAAAATGAGTATAATAGGTTTTTGCATATTTATTAGGCATTAGGGAGGTTTGCAAAACCTCGGTGAAAAGTTGTGCAAATGTATTTATTACTTGAATATAAATATAAGAATTAATTTAGGCGGGTAAAAATAACCTCCTTTTATGTCTCATTTTTTTTCTATTTTCGTGTTTCTACTTTAGGGCAAAAAAGGATGTATCTTTGCAACTTCTTAAATGTAGTTATATGAAAAAAATTATCCTTTTCCTCCCCCTTTTTTGTTTGCTTTTTAGTTGCAAAAAGAATATAGAAAATAATAATGCTAATAATAATTTTACTTTTAGCCTAAACGGCGTGGCGGTAGGTTATAATGGAGATCGTTGTTTATATTCTTATACAACCGACGGCGGTAAAACTTGGTCTCAGTCTCAACAGATTCATGGATTTGATAATATTCTATCAGTTGCATTTAGTTCGGCAACTAAGGGCGTGGTGGTTGGCGAGGTTGGTGATTCCGCTGGTGTTTATTCTTATACTACTGATGGTGGTAAAACTTGGTCTTGGGGTAAGCAAATTCAAGGATTTTATTATATTGCTTCGCTTGCATTTAGTTCGGCAACTAATGGCGTGGCGGTCGGTTATAATAATAATGGTGGTCCTAATTCTTATGGTGTTTATTCTTATACAACAGACGGGGGGATAACTTGGTTACCTGCTCAACCGATTCATGGATTTGGTAATATTCTATCAGTTGCATTTAGTTCGGCAACTAATGGCGTGGCGGTAGGGAGTGCAAGTGATGCTTTTAATTATTATGGTGTTTATTCTTATACAACCGATGGCGGTAAAAATTGGGCACCTGCTCAAGAGATTCAAGGATTTTATGAAATTTCTTCAGTTGCATTTAGTTCGGCAACAAACGGCGTGGCGGTAGGGAATAATATTGTTGGTGGTGTTTCTTATAGTGCTTATTCTCATACAAGTGACGGCGGTAAAACTTGGTCGAATGCTCAAAGTATCATAGGAATAGGCTATACTTCTTCAGTTGCATTTAGTTCGGCAACTAAGGGCGTGGCCGTAGGGTTTGTTAATGGTGTTGGTGGTACTTATTCTTATACAACCGATGGCGGTAAAACTTGGTCGCAGGCTCAACCGATTCAAGAATTCACTAATATTTCTTCAGTTGTATTTAGTTCGGCAACTAAGGGTGTGGTGGTTGGCGAGGTTGATACTGTTGGTGGTACTTATTCTTATACAACTGACGGCGGTAAAACTTGGTCGCAGGCTCAACTAATTCAAGGATTTGAATCTATTAATTCCGTTACATTTACAAAGTAAATGCAGGTAAAATCGTTCTTTTTTTTCTATTCTCGTGTTTCTACTTTAGGGCAAAAAAGGATATGTAACCTTTTTTATTTAATCATATTCTTATGAATGTTTTTATAGGCTTTCTCTTTTTTCTTTTCCTTTTTTTGTAAGTTTTTTAACCGTTAATTTTTTTACTCAAAACAATTTTTTTTGGACTACTACATTATATCTTATGTCCGGAAAAAGCACCCCACCATAGTCGCTATGTTTTAGCAAAATTAGAAGGATATTGGACTGAAAGTCAAAAACAGAGAGCATCCATACTATTCAAGAACTATCCCCATATAAAAGAGGCATATAATCAAACTGTAGCTTTTAGAAAGATTGATGAAGACAGAAGTAAAGCGTCAGCAGAAGATAAGTTTAAC
>JASGCP010000132.1 GCA_030053995.1 Phycisphaerales bacterium | reverse complement strand
TTCGATAGCCACTTCGTTCGCCTTGTTTTGCAACGCCCTTCCTCTGATGGCGTTTAGGCTACACGCTCAACGGTAATCAAATATAAAATGTAACTAACTTACCCATTCATTTTGTCATAGAGCCAAAAATGATTTAGTGCATGGTTTTTAAATTTGCAAATTCTGTACAAAAATTGTACCTTTGCTACCCATCCTATTCCCATTTTTATATTCACTGTAAACAAGTAAATGGATAATCATATTAACGGCACTGAAGAGACAAACGATCAAGACCGCATCGTTAAGACTAATATAGAAGAGATCATGAAAACGGCCTATATCGACTACTCGATGAGTGTCATTGTAGGGCGTGCATTGCCGGATGTTCGAGATGGATTAAAACCCGTGCATAGGCGTATTTTATTTGCTATGAATGAAATAGGCATGCACTATAATAAACCTTATAAGAAATCGGCTAGAATTGTAGGGGAAGTGCTCGGTAAATACCATCCACATGGTGATAGTGCTGTCTATAACTCATTGGTCCGCATGGCCCAGGAATGGAGCATGCGCTATACTTTAATTGACGGACAAGGTAATTTTGGTAATCAAGATGGTGATAGCCCCGCTGCTATGCGTTATACTGAAGCAAGATTAGAAAAGTTTACTGATAGTATTTTATCTGATATCGATAAAGAAACGGTTGATTTTCAATTTAATTTTGATGATAGCCTTCAAGAACCTACGGTGTTACCAACTCGTATCCCGCAACTGCTTGTTAATGGCTCGGAGGGTATTGCAGTCGGCATGGCTACCGTTATGGTACCCCATAATCTTAATGAAGTTGTTGATGGATGTTTGGCTTATATAAAAAATCGCGATATTACCATTGATGAACTCATGAAGTATATTATTGCACCCGATTTTCCAACCGGGGGAACTATTTATGGTATGACCGGTGTACATGATGCGATGCGAACAGGTAGAGGACGCGTAGTACTAAGAGGGACTTGTGGTATCGAAAAAAAAGCGAATGGTAGAGAGGAAATTGTTATCACAACCGTCCCCTATCAAGTCAATAGAGATGTCCTTACCGATAAAATTGCACAACTGGTAAATGCTAAAACTATCGAGGGTGTTCTTAATGTAAATAATGAAAGTAATAAAAGAGAAGGGACAAGAATCGTCGTTGAATTAAAGAAAGAAGCTATATCCTCTGTTATTATTAATCAATTGTATAAATATACAGAGTTAGAGTCGAGTTTTGGAATTAATAATGTGGCTATCTGTAAAGGGAAACCTAAAACCTTAAACCTAAAAGATTTAATAGTAGAGTTTATTAACTTCCGAATGGAAGTTATTATTAGACGCACAGAATTTGAACTCCGCAAAGCACAAGAACGAGCACATATATTAAAAGGATATTTAATAGCTATTGACATCTTAGACCAAGTTATTAAACTCATTAGAGCATCTAATACCCGTGAAATTGCCGAGACACAAATGGTAGCACAAGGCTGGGGTATTGATGAAATTCAAGCGAAAGCTATTTGTGCACTTCGTTTATACCAACTCACCGGTATGGAACGACAAAAAATACAAGACGAATATGACGGTCTCATTAAATTAATAGCCGAACTACAGAAATTATTAGACAATGAATCAGAACGATATGATCTTATCGCTAAAGAATTGTTAGAAGTAAAAGAAAAATTTGGTGATGCCCGTAGAACAAAAGTCGAGTACCTTACTAATGAATTTGCAATCGAAGATATGATTGCTAATGAGGATGTAGTTGTTACCATATCGCACTTGGGTTATACTAAACGCACACCCGTCAATCAGTATCGACAACAGAAAAGAGGCGGACGCGGCTCTATCGGTTCAAAAATACAAAATGAAGACTTTGCAGAACATCTTTTTGTAACCGCTACGCATAGTACCTTATTAATTTTTACACAGAAAGGGCGTTGCTTTTGGCTTAAAGTACATTTGATACCCGATGGCGATAAGAATAGCAAAGGACGAGCTATTCAAAATTTAATTTCACTCCCGCAAGATGATAAAGTAAAAACAATCATTGATATCCCTAAATTAGGGGACCAAGCATTTATCAATAGCCACTATATTTTGCTTTGTACAAAAAAAGGTATTATCAAGAAAATGGATTTGGCAGACTTTCAAAGACCAAGGACTACCGGCATTTTCGCCATCGCTATTAAAGAACAGGATGAACTCTTTCAAGCAAGAATGACAGACGGCAATTCTGAAATATTAGTGAGTGTGAAAAGTGGCCGTGCTCTTCATTTTCCTGAAGAAAAAGTTAGATCAATGGGGCGTAATGCCACCGGTGTCAGAAGTATTTCTTTGGCCAATGATCAAGATGAAGTTGTTGGCTTAGTTTGTATTAATCGTGTCAATAAAAATAAAAGTATCCTTGTCATTAGCGAAAAAGGCATTGGTAAAAAAACACGAATTATTGACGAAGACGGAGAAGATGTGTATCGTTTAACAAACCGAACAGGCAAGGGTGTCATCACCATGAAATTATCAGACAAAACGGGGAAGTTAGCGGCTATGTTAGATGTTGAAGAAACAGAAGATTTGCTGATTACTTGTAAATCAGGACTTACATTAAGAACAAAAGTTTCGGATATAAAATTTGCTGGTAGAAATACGCAAGGCGTGTATCTTATAAGACCCGATGACGATGATATTATTGTGGCTATATCTACCATCAGCGAACAAGATGACGATGATAAAGATATAAATACAGAAAATACGGAGCTACCAAAAAGCGAAGAATAATTTGTTTATAAACTCTGCCTAACAACAAAAATATCATCCAACTTACTTTTAAATTGTTCATTACTATACCATTGATTATAAAAGTTTAAGGCTACGGTGCATTCTTCTTTGTAATACGCATCATTGCCCAATAACCTGATAATCTTTTCAGCAAATAAAATAGGATCATCGGTTACCTGTACCCCATTGGTTACTTTACTTATTAAACCGTCATTACCTCGAATATTCGCCACAACCGGTAAACCATAACTCAGCGACTCTAATACTTTTATCTTAATGCCTGTACCACTTAACATAGGACAAATAGCAATTTTAGAAGCTCGATAGTACGGCGTTAAATCATCTACTTGCATAATCTGCTCAATATTATCATAAGCATCAATTTTCTTATTGATAGCACCAATAAAGCAAAAATTTACTTCTTTAGGAATTTTAGGATAAACTTTGTCCAAAAACCATCTGACCGCATCAACATTATGCGGATTATCGCTTGCAACATAAATAATATCATATCGTTTGCTGTATTCTTTTTGATCACCATTGAGATGATGTAAAAAAAAAACGGGGGGCATTAAATGAATACGCCTCTTACTAAATTGCTGAAAAATATAACTTTCTTCTAATGATAATGTCCACACCTGCTTAAATAAATCTAATCGTCTTATTTCCTCTTGCAAAAACGACCCGAGTACGAATTTTCTTTGCTCTTTCGATTGAGCCGTTAAAAAATCATGCGTATCTAAGATCGTTGTAACAGTTTTTTTAAGATAGGGATTATTATCGATCAGCTTACCAAAATGGGCATAAGAGATAATAATATAATCGTACTTATTAGTTCTTAATATTTGGTCAAATTGCTGTTGAATATCACAACTAACCCAATTAGGTAGGGTTTCTTGGGTATGTCTTTTTTGTTTTCTTTGCCGTAAAAGTTTGGGTATTTTATACTTAAAAAGATAGTTGACAATATTTTTTTTAGATGGTTTCGTAGAGAACCGATCATTAAGCAAAAAAAAATTTCTACACAAATGAGCGTTTTTAAATTGTTCCTGTTCCTCAAAAGTCCATGGATTACCTCTATCATTATTGACCTCGCTAACAAAATCAACAATAATATTCCTTGATTTGAAATAATTTAATAGACTATAAGCTCGTAGTCTATTACCACAATAATAGCGTAATGGATTTTCATGAAATAAATATAAAACACTTGGGTATTGCTTCATAAAAATATATAAAGACGGTTTGAAAAATGTTGCTACACGATGGGCAAAGTTATTTAATAAAATTAAATAACCGTGTATTACATGGGGAATTTAAACTTAGCAACAAAAAACTATCTCGTAACCACTTACAATTTAACCTACTACTGCCAAACTATATCTTTGTTTACCGTAAGCCATGTATTAATGCTAAGCGGGCTTGTACCAACAGTATAAGATGTTCCGCCATTTGTAGTCATGCCATATTGATTGCTCGCAGTATGAAGTAATATACCATTACTAGATGATTGTGCCGTTGTTTCAGCAAAGAAAGTAAGGGAACGGAAAATGCCACTAAACGAACCCAATGGGACAGCTTCATCCGATGTTCTGTTGGTAGTTACCCCTCCATCGCTGGATGTAAAAAAATTGAAGACATTATTCGGAAGTGGGTCACTTGCCGTGGCAATAAAAGCTAAATTTGTTGGTGAGGAATAGCCAGGCCCGCTTGTAGCACTTACAAAACCACCAGATGCAATTACAGCTATCCAAGTTTGGCCCGAATCCGTTGAATAAGCGGTATAGTCACTTGCCAATGTCATTGCACCAAATAATTGTCCCGTTATGGTTTTAGCAGGAGCAAAAGTAACGCCGGAAATATAATTGCTAACCGGACCCGTCTTAGTTGTACTCCAAGTTATGCCACCATTGCTTGTATAAGAATAAAGCCCATAATCCCCCACAATAACGCCCGTAGTAGCAGAAGAAAAAGCCATGTCTGAAGGTGAGAATCCAGATATTTGATTCGGTGTACTCCAAGTTGCACCCGCATCTCTTGTGTATGAGTAGTAACCATTATCACCAACAATAACACCGTTCATTACTGTACTGAATTTTACTAATATGGCATCGGTGATATTTGACCCAATCCTTGCGGGATTTGACCATGTCATCCCGCCATCCATGGTTCGCATAAAGCTACCATTGTTTGTAACAGCAACGCCATTAGAGCCACTCGAAAATGCAACTGCATTAACAATACTTGTTAAATTGGCATTAAAGAGTTTTGGGGTGCTCCAATCTATACCATTTTTCGATGTTGTATATGCACTCGTACCAGATGCATTTTTCCCTATTAAAAAATAGTAATTGTCAGGAAGAATATTAATATTAACAGTACATGTTTGAGGTGAACCACTACCCGCCGTATTAGTGACAGTGTAATTAATACCAATCATACCTACGCTCGTTACATAAGCTTTGTATATTAAGGTGTCAAATGCACCTGTAACACTCGTAACATCACCGCTAAGATTAGTGAAAGGAACTGTTTCACCATTAGCAATTGCTTGATTTTTATAGTATAAACTATCAACCATATTATTTAATTGGAAAGTGTAGCTACCAGTGGAAACCACAGATCTTATATTTACAACAACGGTGTCAAGTGCACCAATCTTAACACTAGGTAGGGTGGGATATAACTTAGCCACAAACCCATCGCGCACATTAAAAGTGTCATTGGCATTTCTGGTGTTGCCGAAAATGTCTTTAACGGTAAACGATAATACTTTCTTAGCGTTAATAACATCAGATGTATAACGCACAAAATACATACCTGCTTTGACTTTTGTTAGTATATTGGAACCAGCCGGCACAACGGTATTATTAAGGTAAACCTTATCATTGGCGGTGAGCGTATAAGTAGCATTAGGGATTGTCCCAGCAATGGTTATCGTAATAGGAAGCGTATCTCTACCAATAAGTAGTGCCTCTTGTGTTTGGCTACCAAATATTAAAGCAGTAAATGTGGTATTATTAATAAATGTGGTATTATTAATAATAGTGGTATTGTTTACTTTTTTACACCCTGTAAAAAAAACAAGTATAATAAATATGAAGATACAATCTATACAATTCCGTGATAATCTAATTAGTCGTCCCTTAAATAATTTTAATTAATTGATTGTCAATTAGTTAAAATT
>JASGCP010000013.1 GCA_030053995.1 Phycisphaerales bacterium | reverse complement strand
TTTACTTTAAAATTTACATTTTACAGGCTTACTCCCCACAAAATAAACTTGACCCGTTTAGAAAAGCAACTTTTTAGCTCTAATTTATGGGTATATTGAGGCACTCTTTTTTTACTTTAAAATTTATATTTTACAGGCGGTACTCCCCACAAAATAAACTTGACCCCAAAATAAGGCGAACGAAGTGGCTATCGAAAATGGGCAGAGGCGAATATATCAAAGAAAGCGAGTGGTAGCGATGCTAAAATTGTAAAAAAGCAGGTAAATAAAATCTAATCGCTACCGCTCGCTTTCTATATATCCGATGCCATTCATTTTCGATAACGCAGTGAGCCGTAGTTTTGTAGCCCTTACTCTGCAGTCTTGATTTTTTCTTTGTTTCTTTCTTTTGTATCAAGACAAAAGAAAGAAAAATGACCTTATAAAATACCAAATTATCAATTTTAAAGTTATCAAACTTCTAACATTTTACCCACCCTTTTCGTCATAGAGACTTTCTTTTGTTTAAGAATGCTACAAATTAATATGTTTATATTTGCATATTTGTAGTTGCATGAATATAAAATATTAATAATTTTATGAACGAAATCATTTGCCCCAATTGTAAAAAGGCTTTTAAAATTGATGAAGCAGGATTTGCTGATATAGTCAAGCAAGTTCGTGATCATCAATTTCAAGAAGAATTACAAAATATAAGAAACCTTGCTGCTAAAGACAAAGAGAACGCCGTAAAATTGGCAGAAGCTCATATTAGAAGTGCAGCACAAGAGCATCTTGCTAAAAAAGATAAGGAACTTGCAGAATTTAAAGCTAAAACTGCCTTAGAACTGAATCAACAGTTAAATACAAAGAATACGGAAATAGCACAACTAAGAGGTGCAATTAATGGCTTTGAAGTTGAAAAAAAACTGGCAATCACTGAGGCTGTTAAAAATATTGAGAAGGATAGGGATAATTTAGCCAATAATTTAAAAACAAAAGATTTAGAAAAACAAAATCTTGAAAGTTCTTTAAAACAAAAATTTGCTACCGAATTACAAAGCAAAGACGCTATCATAAAATATAAAGATGATGAAATAGAACGAATCAAGGATATGAAGATGAAGCTATCAACTAAAATGCTCGGCGAAACCCTAGAACAACATTGTGAGACAGAATTTAATACCCTTAGAGCAACCGCTTTTCAAAGAGCCTATTTTGAAAAAGATACCGATTCAAAATCGGGTAGCAAAGGTGACTATATTTTTAGAGAAACTGATGAGGCGGGTAATGAAATTATTTCAATTATGTTTGAAATGAAGAACGAACGAGATGAAACCGCAACGAAAAAGAAAAATGAGGATTTTTTTAAAGAACTTGATAAAGATCGTAATGAGAAAAAATGTGAATATGCGGTTTTGGTATCGCTATTAGAATCAGAAAGCGAATTGTATAATGCAGGAATAGTGGATGTCTCTTACAAATACAAAAAAATGTATGTGATACGCCCACAATTTTTTGTCCCTATCATTTCTTTACTTCGTAACGCCGCAATGAATGCTAGTCAGTATAAAGCTGAACTGGCATTAGTGAAAAGTCAAAATATTGATATTACTAATTTTGAGGAAAAATTGCACAAATTTAAAGATGGATTTGCGTATAATTTTGATTTAGCAAGTCGCAAATTTACAGACGCAATCGAGGGAATAGATAAAACCATAAAAGAATTGTTGAAAACTAAAGAAGCTTTGTTATCTTCAGAAAATAATCTGCGCCTTGCTAATGAAAAAACGCAAGATTTAACTATTAAAAAGTTAACGCACAATAATCCAACTATGAAAGCAAAGTTTGATGAAATTAGCGAAAACGGCGGTTAAAAAAGAATATAGGATATGAATCAAATAGATACCACTTACTTAGAACGCTGTATTGCTACATTGGATAAAGCATGTAGTTTATTACAAAAAGCTAATCCTGAAGAGATTGACTACGATATGTATCGTTCAGCTTGCGTAAAAGAGTATGAAATTATTTTAGAACAATGTGGTAAACTATTACGCAAAGTATTAAAACCTTACTTTCATTCTTCTAAAGCAGTTGACGAATTGCATTTTAAGCAGATTTTTAAGGAGTGTGTATTGCGTAATCTTATTACACTTGAACTATGTGAACGCTTTTTAGAATATCGGGATAATCGAAATAATACAGCTCATGATTATGGTGTACACTTTGCGGAAGAAACGCTTCTATTGTTGCCTCATTTTATTAATGATGCCACTGCAATAGTACAAACTATCAAACAACAAAATAATGATGCTTAGACCTAAAGATAAAGAACAGCTGATAGCTATATTTAATGGGGTACCAATACCTATGACCGTTTGGGCTTTTGGTAGTCGTGTACATGGCGGTGCTCATGCGGGTAGTGACCTTGATTTGGTAATTCGTACCGCTTCGTTAGAAAAAATACCTCGTGTTATTTTTACAACATTAAAAGAAAAAATACAGGAAAGTAATATTCCTATTGTAGTAGAACTATTCGATTGGTCAGTACTGCCCGAATCTTTTCATAAAAATATTTTGGAAAAACACGAAGTGTTGTATTGCAATACCTTGATGCGTGGGTAGGGACTATCCATGGCTCAATCATAAAAAATTACTAGATATTTTTTTGATTGTTTAAGCCTCAAGTAGATTGGGTCTATGACCAAAAGAGTGGGTAACTTAGCTCACTTTCATATTGATTACCATTGAGCGTATAGCCTTTGCCCTCAGAGGAAGGGCGTTGCAAAACAAGGCAAACGAAGTGGCTATCGAAAATGGGCAGAGGCGAATATATCAAAGAAAGCGAGTGGTAGCGATGCTAAAATTGTAAAGAAGCAGGTAAATAAAATCTAATCGCTACCAATCGCTTTCTATATATCCGACGCCATTCATTTTCGATAACGCAGTGAGCCGTAGTTTTGCAGCCCTTACTCTGCCGCCTTGATTTTTTCATTTTTTCTTTCTTTTGTATCAAGACAAAAGAAAGAAAAAATGACATTATAAAATACCAAATTATCATTTTTAAAGTCATCAAACTTCTAACATTTTACCCACCCTTTTCGTCATAGAGCAAATAAAAACGACCTTATAAAACTTTAAATGGTCGTTTGGAAAAGCAACTTTTTAGCTCTGATTTATGGGTATATTTAGGCACTCTTTTTTTACTTTAAAATTTACATTTTACAACCTTACTCCCCACAAAATAAACTTGACCCCTTTAAAACCTCTTAGCATCTCAAAAAATGATTGAGCCGATTTATAAACAAAAATTTTAAATAATTGTAGGACTAATAAGGGGCTTTAATTTGACAGGTTGATTTGAAGATTGCCAAAGTAAAAAAGCATATTAATTCTAAAGCGTGCAAAGCTTTTAAATCCTTTAGCTTTAGCCAATACACCCTTGTATTCTACCGTTAATATTTTCGTGCATAGCACTCGTTGTATGCGTAATAAACGCATTAATGATACCCGGCTTATGCTTTTCAAAACAAGCAATAACTTTATCTAAAAACATCAAGGCTCGTGCTTTAGATTCTTGTACCCAATCATCGAATAACGATATAGCCTTTTTTTTATTAGCTACCATAAACAATGTTTTAAAGTTTTCTCTAACATGCCATGCCTGAGCCGTTTTTAAGTTAGCCTGATCAATTTGTTTGAAAACATTTTGCTGTTCTTCTGTTCTTGTATTTTCATTTTTAAGTACGGTGTATTTTTGTTTTAAAAGCAGAGGATTATCGACAACTTCTTTGCGTCTGATTTTATCAATTACTTCTGTTAATTTTTTTATCAAGTGAAATTTATCATGAATGATCATCGCTTGAGGGGCTACCGCTGTAATAACATTCATATAAGATAGCCACCTATATATTGACCTCTTTTAGTGTATGAATAAGCGTTTGCCCAGTCACATTTTTCAATAAAGTTTTAACTTCTTTTTCAGTCCTTCCTTCTTGCATATCAAGAATTTGGTTTTTAGAAGTATCCACTAAAATAGTAGCGTAAGCATGCCCTTGCTGATAGGCTTTCTCATCTAAACTAATGTGCGTCAAATCGGTAGCAGGCTTTTTATTTTTTTATCCCTCTTCTACACATGCTTCCATAATACTACAAACTATATAAGGAGTTGTTTTAAATAATTTCGCTACTGCTTTTTGAACTTTTACCTCTTGTAAAGCATCAATAACTTCTTGAGCAAACAAGCGTGTATAGCCTTTGCGACTATATCCCGCTCTATCTTATCTATTTTAGTGATTCCAAAATCAGGCACTATATTCAACATCATCTGTAAAAAACTGAAAAAATATTTCTCTTCCATAAGTTTTTTTACAAAGTTCCATTTTTTTTTGTAGCTTTTCATACTTTGTCATACGAAATTTAGTAATACCATAAAAAATAAAACATGAAAAAAAATTTAGGTTTAGTATTAACGAGAAATGATTTAAAGTCTGAAGCATTGAAAAGACTAAAGGGAGGGTATAAATGTGATTTATGCGTTGGCTTTTTTACTAATCATACTTTTTGCAAGGTAAACGACAATCCTGGAGTTGTAAAATGTTGTTTGCAAGGTCCAGCTACTTTTACTATAGGTGGTGTAAATTATAATGGTTGTATTGCTAGCAGTGTAGGATGTGATGATCAAGGAAGTACACCAAGCTCCATATGTCTTTGTGGTGATCCTAATAATCCACATGTGTGCGTTTAATGAAAAAAATAAAAAAACTTAGTAGCCGTATTAACAAGGAATGAATTGAAAAATCAACATCTAAAATCTTTAGGTGGGTTCTAAAAATTGTTTTTTTAAAGATGGCTCATACCGTCAAAATAAAATTTTATTTTGACGGTATGAGCCGGATAGTTAATCCGAGATAACAAAGCAATACTCCGTAGGGTATGATAAACATATATTTTGTTTATTCATTATCATTTATACTTGTTAATGATGACAATTCATATTTCTTATTGCAATTAATACATTGATATTTTATAATTGTCTTATTAAAATCAGGCTAAATCATTTTTTGAGGTGCTAAGAAGAGGTTTTAAGGGTAGTAGGAAAATATACATCCCTGAAGAATTGAGTGGCTAAAATACAGGAAGAGTAAATTGGGGTCATCTTTCTTTTGTCTGAATCACGGATTACACAGATTATGGGGATTACACGGATTTTACTAATTGCACTCCAGATAAATATGGGGACAATTAATTTTTCAGTTAAACCATGGCTATTGATCTTTTTTGATTTTTTTTGCCATCAATTGCCTCCAGATTTATCTGAAGGACAAATAAATTTAATAACAAGGCTTTAGCAAAAATATTATCTTGACAACTATTTTATCGGCTACATGATCGTGTTTGGCAATTGTACACCTATAGTGCCAATAAAAAATTATTCACTCATTTCGTTAAAGAGCCATTTTTTATTCTTGCGTGTTAAAATCTACTTTTTTTAGCACCTCAAAAAATGATTGAGCCGATTTGTTATTGTAGCAAAACAACATATACGGGCAAATGATCGCTGTACCCACCTCTGTATTGATTGCCACTCCAAGTACGCATAGGGTAGCCTCTGAAGTTGCCGATACATTCTATCATGTTCGGATTTCTGTAAATTTTGGCTTTGTAAAAATAAAAATGATTAGTATCGTTTGTTGTCCAACAGTTATTGAGAATGATCTGATCAAATAAATTCCATGAATCCCGATAAGCTAAAGTGCCGAATCCTTTTTTGAAAAAACTACGCCATGGGTTAATCCAGCTATTTCCTGAAGGCGATAAATGATTGGAAAAAATTTCACGAACAGCTGGGCTAACGGGGTCTTCGTTAAGATCACCCATAACAATTACTTTTTTTCTGCCGTTTACGCGTGCTATCGAATCTATGTGCTTGATGTTTGCTAAAGCGGCAATTTTTCTACCTACTTCACTTTTTTTCTCACCCCCTAATTTGCTGGGCCAGTGATTCACATACAAATAAATAGTGTCTCGCCCAAGTAATCCTTTTACCCATAAAACATCCCTGGAAAGATAATATTGATTTTTTGTAGTAGGAATTTTTACACGAAGATTGCCTGATGCTAATACTTTGAAAAATTTAGGTTGGTACAGTAAGGCTACACCTAAACCGCGTTTGTCAACACTCGTGTAGTGAATGTAATGGTATTCTCGTTTTTCTAACAAATTATGATGGACGAGGTCTTCTAAAATTTGGTCGCTTTCTAACTCGGTTAATCCAATAATCGTGGCACCATGGGGCGTATATTCTGTTGCTATGCCACTTAATACCGTTGCTATTTTTGTAATTTTATCGTAGTACATTTCGTATGAATATTGTTTTTCGCCATTGGTTAAAAAAGCAACATCTTTTCCCGTTGTTTTAAAACTGGTGTCGAAAAAGTTCTCAACATTGTAAAATGCTACAACGGCTACTTGGCTCTTTTTTTTATTGGTAACCGTAGCAAAACTGTGGTGGAACATAACGCACAAGGCGTAAGCAAGCATACAGTAAGTTTTCATATGGTTGTGTTAGTTTGATTGTACAAGGTACAAAATCTTTAACTAATTTACAGCATCCTGATGGTAGTTTTTTTGGACAGTTTTCTTGAGCAACATTGATCTATAAATTGCTTGTAGCTGTACAACTATAAAAAATCGGCATGTTATAAACTAAAGTTTAGAGTTAAACTTCCCGACAAGTGTCAACAGTATGTGATTTATCTTGGTCTCTTGGCTCACATTCTGCACCTGCTTGACAATCAAGATAGGCGTCAAGAGTTTTATAACAACAAATATAACTACCAGTAGTACCATATTTTGTGCATACACCCCCACTACAGTGAGAACAAGATCCCCATACAGGAGTTTTGCCCCCTTTAATACCCATCAAATTGTTGTTTTTGATGTCGTTCCGGGATAATATATATCCTAAAGAACTATTTTCGTGTTTCATATTGATTGTTTTTTTAATTTGTTTATTCATTCGAGTAAATAAAAATTGGGCTATATCATAAATAATAGAAAAGGCACCACCAAGTTTTTAATGCAACATTTTGACGAATTTACTACATTATATTTTAAAGATGGAAAGAATATTATATTTTTTAGTTGTTTAAGAATAGTTCCGATAATGATATTCTTTTGACTCTATGACGAAATGAGTGGGTAAGTTAGTTACATTTTATATTTGATTACCGTTGAGGATATAGGCAAAACGCCCTCAGAGGAAGGGCGTTGCAAAACAAGGCGAACGAAGTGGCTATCGAAAATGGGCAGAGGCGAATATATCAAAAGAAAGCGAGTGATAGCGATGCTAAAATTGTAAAGAAGCAAGCAAGTTATATCCAATTGCTACCACTCGCTTTCTATATATCCGATGCCATTCATTTTCGATAACGAAGAGAGCCGTAGTTTTGCAACCTTGATTTTTCTTTGTTTCTTTCTTTTGTATCAAGACAAAAGAAAGAAAAATGACATTGTAAAATACCGAATTATCATTTTTAAAGTCTCATCAAACTTCTAACATTTTACCCACCCTTTTCGTCATAGAGCTAAAATATTCCTATCTTTAATGAAAATGAGCGGTGCGAATCTTCTTGTAAGTATCCCAAATCAATATCATTGATAATTTTTAAATATAAATTTTAAAATTATCTTTGCATTCTAAACAAAATATATTTATTTATGCCCCTGTCGTCAGCTGATACCAATATGATAACAACCCAGTTTTTAGACAATGTTAAGAAAGCCATTCTTCATTTGGAAGATACGCTGTCAAAAACAAGAGTTGGTAAAGCATCACCTAATATTTTAGACGGTATCATGGCTGATTACTACGGTGCACCTACTGCCATTAATCAGATTGCTAATGTATCGGTATTGGATGCTAAAACTATTAGTATTCAACCTTGGGAAAAAACGATGTTGGCACCTATCGAAAAAGCAATCATGCAGGCAAATATCGGTATTACCCCGCAAAATGACGGCGTCAATATCAGATTGTATTTGCCACCACTTACAGAAGAGAAAAGAAAAGAGGTCTTTAAAAAGGCTACCGCAGAAGGTGAAGTTACCAAAGTCGCTATCAGAAATCTTCGGCGAGATGCTTTGGAAAAAATAAAAAAATTGCAAAAAGATGGGCTGAGTGAGGATATCTGTAAAGATGCCGAGAAGAATATTCAAGACGCTACTGATAAAAATATGGTTTTAATTGATAAGCACTTAGTAGCAATAGAAAAGTTGATTATGGCTGTTTAACCTAATTGTTTTTTATGGCTCAAGTTTGGCAGGATGCAACAATCGTTAATATTGAAGAACATACAGCGTTAATCCGCTCTTTTTATTTTCAGGTAAAAAGTACTGACAACTTTGATTTTTTGCCAGGACAATTTGTAACCCTAGATTTGCCTATTGCTGAACAAAAGAATAGGCGATGGCGCAGTTATTCTATTGCCTCTTATGATAATAAGGCTCATATTTTTGAGCTACTGATTCTCTTATTAGAGCATGGTAAGGGTACAGATTATCTCTTTTATCAAGCATTAGTAGGAACCAATATACAGTTTAGGGGACCACAAGGTAAGTTCTTATTGCCGTCGAACTTAGATAGAGATATTTTTTTTATTTGCACGGGTACCGGTATCGCACCATTTAGAGCTATGATACGAACAATTTTTAATCAGTCGATACCACATAAGAATTTGCACCTGATTTTTGGTTGTCGTTTCGCAACCGATACAATATATGAACAGGAATTTATTGACTTAGAATCCAGCTGTCCTACTTTTTTTTATCATCGTGCTTTTTCTAGAGAAACTAATATTAAGGTAGAAGCAAGACAGCACAGCGGTTATGTTCATGATGTTTATAAAAATCTTGTAAAAGACACGAAACAATCGGCTTATTTTTTTCTTTGTGGCTGGCAAAATATGATTGATGATGCTAAGAAAGAAATATTAGCTTTGGGATATGAAAAAAACGATATTCATTTAGAGTCTTACGGTTAATCATTCCTCTTGTTAAGAATGAGTTGATGTAAAATGAATTTTTTGTTTTGTACTTTTTAAATAATTGTTATTCGGTATGCTATAACTTAAAATTATGAAAGTAGTTATTTTCGCAGGAGGATTAGGTACTCGCATTAGTGAAGAAACCGATATAAGACCCAAGCCCATGGTAGAAATCGGCGGGAAGCCCATTATTTGGCATATTATGAAATTGTATCACCACTATGGATTTAATGAATTTATAATTTGTTTAGGTTATAAAGGTTATGTCATTAAAGAGTATTTTATGAATTACTTTTTGCATAATTCTAATTTAACTATCGACATAGGAAAAAATAATCAAGTAGAAATACACAATACGCATTCGGAATCTTTTAAAATTAGTTTGATTGAAACAGGACTCAATACAAAAACCGCCGGTAGATTGCAACAGATAGAACCCTATATTGATACAGAAGATTTTATGTTGACCTACGGTGACGGTCTTAGTAATGTGCATATTAAAGAACTCTTGAAATTTCATCAGCAACACGGGAAAATTGCTACCGTTACAGCTATTCAATTAGAATCGCGGTTTGGTGGCTTGGGGATAGGTACTCAGAATGAGGTTGTTGCATTTCGTGAAAAATCAAAGGACGAAAGTAAATGGATTAACGCCGGTTTTTTTGTTTTGAATAAAAAAGTATTTCGTCTTTTTGATAACCGTGATATGTCTTCAGTTATGTGGGAAGATGAACCCCTAGAACAACTAACCTATAAAAATGAGCTAAGAGCTTATAAGCACACAGGATTTTGGAAGTGTATGGATGCCCTCCGTGATAAAATTGAGTTGGAAGCACTGTGGCAGAAACAACAAGCCCCATGGAAATTATGGATATAACAGTATTATCTTTACCAATAAATTCCTGATTGTTTTTTGTAATGAACAATGATTTTTTTATGATCTTTAATGGTATTTAATTAGCTTAAATATGATGAGGTATTTTATTCTTTGTGTTGTTGTATTATTATTGTCATGCTCGTGTAAAAAAGTTGTTTATGTATTTCCTACTAATGGTGAAAATCAAATAGCTTTATCGATCGTTTCGCAGAATAATAATTTACTTTTAAATAATCCCGATACCCTTTTATTGTCGATTATTGGTACACTACCGTACGCCGTTTATGCCGTTACTGTTAGCGACTCGGTTAGTTTTTATAATGCTACTTATCCGCCTGGACAAGAATTTGTTGTAGGTAGTAGTGCGCAAGTGCTATTGGTTTATACCCCAAGAGTATTGCCAACTACCGGACAACAAAAACAGCTTCAATTTTTTGTTCGAGATCAAAATAATGTTAAAGTAGAGCGAACTTTAATACTTAATATTTTTAATAACTTTGTGCTCAATGTTACCAGTACGAGTAGTAGTATTATCGTTAATCAACCATCTATTTTTCAGGTTAAATTAAACGGAGACCAACTTCTTACAAGAACTTATTCATTTACTTGCAACTCTGATACTTTTGTGTTTAATAATAACACTTATGAACCGGGCAGTCTTGTTACCGGTTTGGTGAATGGTAATTATAATATCGCTATTAAACCAATAGAATTGGGTACTCCAAAGAATTTTAAATTTACAGCAGTTGATAATAGCAATGTTACAAGAACTGATGTCAATAATATTTTTGTTGTTACCGATTTTCTGTTTTCTACGCAACTCCGTCCATTAGCTATTGCTTCACCAAGTAATAATGATACAATATCCGTTGATATTAATAGACCCAATCAACCTAATGTCGGTATTTATTCCTTTACTTGTTTGTCTATTCCCGTATTCTATGACGGAGCTGTTTATACGCCAGGAAGCCCTATTTTACTCGGTAGTAATGGTACTTATAATATTCTTTTCAATGTGCCATCGGGTCAATCTGGTATTGAGCAAACAATAGAATATCAGATATACGATTTGTTTACCAACACGACTAAGACTGATGTTGTTAATTTTACCCCTTTGTAATTGTTGTTTGAAGAGTCTATGCATGCAAGTAGGATAGGTCGGTTTTGTTCTTTATATCGTAAGTCTAATTAACGGTCGCCCATTTAAAAGTATTGACTAAATGCTTTAAGTCTGTCAATAAGAAGTTATAAACAATCCCTAATGAGTCTTCGTTAGGTAGTGTGTTGAAGTATAAAGCACCTCTGAAAAAGTTTTTAGTTGAATCGGTTAAAAAGAATTGATAAGCGGTTGCTACATCGCCACCTACTTTAAAAAATATACCGTCTATATGATAAGGATTTTCAAATATTGAATCTTCTATAGAATAAGCCTTTACCGATTGTTTGTTGGTCATTGTAAAAACATCTTTTAATATTTTTCCCAAAGGATGCTTTTTGTCTATTTTCTTGTAGCTAACATAAATGCGTCCATTTAATTGCGGGAAATCAATATTAATCCACCATGGATTTTCAGTGGGATGATCAAAAAAAGTACTATCCTTTGTAATTTGGGCATAAACGGGATATTCAAATTCGTACGGGTAACCCGATACATGAAAGGTTTGATATTCTTTTTTGGGAAAATCTATTTTGAAGTATCCTCGGGGCTTGGGTACAAAATTATTATTATTACAACACATGAAATTTATTAGTATCGCACATAGTATAATAGTTGATAGTACTACACGAATCCAATTTTTGTTCAATAGTTGATTCATCATTAAAGTTATTTATGGCAGTTGAATGCTTTATTTTTTATAGGTTAAATCCTTGCTCATTGTAGTCTTAACAGCACAAATTAATCGGTGATGTTTTTCATTGTTAAGCATATCATAAGGTATTTTTTTTACAAATCTACACTATAAAAAGTAATACAAGGTTGTGTTAATAGTTACCTAAGGAATACTCGTTAATATTCTATGAGGATTATTATAAAACAGCATCTGTAGTTGTCCGTGTGGTTAAGTTTTTTTTAATTATAGCCATGGACACAATCTATAACCATATTTTTGCACATTCATACATATTACAATAAAACTTTGTTTTTATCAAAAAAATAATATAACTTCGCATTCCCCAAAAAAGTTATTTCTGACAAAAGTTATAACCTTATGTTTGGGAAGCTATTTTTTTGTAGTAATTGTATATAATAGTTAATAGTAAAAAAGAAATATGGCTAAAGAAATTACAGGTTTTGTAAAATTGCAAGTGAAAGGTGGACAAGCAAATCCAGCACCACCAGTAGGTCCTGCCTTGGGTTCTAAGGGTCTAAATATTATGGAATTTTGTAAGCAATTTAATGCACGCACCCAAGATAAAATGGGTAAAGTTTTGCCGGTTACCATAACTGTTTACAATGACAAGTCATTTGATTTTGTAATTAAAACGGCTCCTGCTTCTATTCAATTATTAGAATTGACAAAAGTAGCAAAAGGGTCTAAGGAGAGTAATCGTCAAAAAGTTGGTAAAGTAACATGGGCTCAGATTGAGACCGTCGCTAAGGATAAAATGGCTGACCTCAATTGTTTTACCTTAGAGAGTGCTATGAGTATGGTTGCCGGTACGGCTAGAAGTATTGGACTTACCGTAGAAGGTACTTCCCCGCTTAAATCTAAAAAGTAATATTCCTTTCTATTAAAAAAATATCTTTATATGGCTCTCTCAAAGAAAAGAAAAGTTGTAAATACAAAAGTTGACAAAAAAAAAGAATACCCACTAAAAGATGCCTCATCTTTAATTAAGGAATTGAATTGTACTAAGTTTGATAGTTCCGTAGATTTACATATCCGTTTAGGTGTTGATCCTAAGAAGGCAGATCAGCAAGTGCGTGGCACCGTGTCTTTGCCTCATGGTACCGGTAAAGTAAAAAAAGTTTTGGTTCTTTGTAATCCAGATAAAGAGGCAGAAGCTAAAAAATCAGGGGCTGATTTCGTAGGATTAGACGACTATATTAAAAAAATAGAGGGCGGTTGGGTAGATGTGGATGTTATTATTGCTACGCCCGCCGTAATGCCTAAAATAGGTAAATTAGGTAAGGTTTTAGGACCTCGTAATCTTATGCCCAATCCTAAAACAGGAACTGTTACCAATGATATCGTAGCTGCTGTTAACGAAGTGAAAGGCGGTAAAATAGCTTTTAAAGTAGATAAAGACGGTATTGTTCATGCTTCCATAGGTCGCGTATCTTTCCCAGCCAAAAATATTGCTGAAAATAGTAGCGAATTGATTCAAACAATTTTAAAATTGAAGCCATCTTCCACAAAGGGAACTTATCTCAAAGGTATTAGTATGGCTAGCACGATGAGCCCATCAATTACAGTTGACACGAAATCTTTTTCTAATTAATTTTTTAACATTACCTATTTTTCAAAATACTGAATATGACAAAAGAGCAAAAAAATGAGGTTATTAGTGCATTAAAAATCACTTTTTCAAAATATAATAATTTTTATATTACCGATACCGAGTCATTGACCGTAGAACAAATCACCGCTTTACGCCGCGCGTGTTTTGATAAATCGGTAGAAATGAAAGTCGCTAAAAATACCCTCATCAAGAAAGCCTTGGAGGGTTTGAATAATGAAAAATACGCAGGGGTTTATGATGCTTTGCATAAAGTGACGGCATTAATGTTCTCTGAAAATCCTAAAAGCCCTGCTCTGATAATATCTTCTTTTCGTGATAAGAGTAATAAAGAAAAACCTGTTTTAAAAGCTGCATTTATTAATGGTGAGGTTTATATGGGTGATCAGAATTTGAAGACCCTAACGCAACTTAAAACTAAGGATGAGTTAATTGGTGATGTAATTAGTTTATTACAATCACCTGCTAAAAGGGTATTGGCGGGTTTATTACATCATCATTCAAAATCTACAGAGGTAACTGCTTCATAAAGCAAAAGAATATTGACTATCTTTGCCTGGTGGTCAAATTATAAAATTTTTTAAACATCTTCCGCTGGAGCACAGGCAATGAAAGCGGTAAAATTTTGTAAACGTATGTCAGATATAAAATCGTTAGCAGACAAGTTGGTAGCCTTAACTGTAAAAGAGGTTCAAGAATTAGCAGACATCCTTAAAAAGGAGCATGGTATTGAACCAGCCGCTGCCACGGTGGTAGCCGCCGCTGGTGCTGCAGGTCCTGCTGTTGCTGAGAAAACCGCTTTTGATGTCATTCTTAAAAATGGCGGTGCTAGTAAGCTGAATGTTGTTAAGGTGGTTAAGGAATTAACAGGGTTAGGCTTGAAAGAGTCGAAAGACTTGGTTGACGGTGCACCTAAGCCAGTTAAAGAAGGTATTTCTAAGGCTGACGCTGAGCAAATATTGGCTAAGTTGAAAGAAGCCGGTGCTGATGCAGAGATTAAATAAGTATTGTCGGCGGATAAAGGAAATGAATGGATTTTTTATTAAGTCTATTCATTTCCTCGCTTTTGGTACGGTTTATTTTGAGTAAAGAGTGTCTCTTATTCGGTTCATCTGCTCGTGGTTTTTATAGAAATTTATGTTTTTTCGTATCTTATCCAGTTAAAAGAAATTACTAAATACAAAATATGCATACTCCTAAACTACAAAGGAAAACTTTTGGCTCTCAAAAATATGAAGTAAAGATACCCGACCTGTTGGATATTCAAATTGAGTCATTTAAAAATTTCTTTCAGTTTGAGACAACACCAGATAAAAGAAATGATGAAGGATTATTTTCTGTTTTTAAAGAGAATTTTCCTATTACCGATAATCGAAACATATTTTTGTTGGAGTTCTTGGATTATTTTGTAGATCCGCCATTATATACTATGGAGGAGTGTTTAGAAAGGGGCTTAACTTTTTCAGTGCCTCTTAAAGCTAAGTTGCGATTAAGTTGTAATGATCCTGAACATGTAGATTTTCATACGATTACTCAAAATGTTTTTTTTGGAAATATCCCTTACATGACGCCTAAGGGAACATTTATTGTGAATGGCTCAGAGCGTGTTGTTGTGTCTCAGTTGCATCGTTCGCCCGGTGTGTTTTTTTCTCAATCTTTGCATCCCAATGGAACGAAGCTTTATAATGCTCGGGTTATACCTTTTAAAGGTGCTTGGATGGAGTTTACAACCGATGTAAATAATACCATGTACGCCTATATTGATAGGAAAAATAAATTTCCAGTAACTACACTTTTGCGTGCAATTGGTTATGAAACTGATAGGGATATTCTGGAATTATTTGATATGGCAGAAGCAGTTACCCTTAATGCAAAGGATTCGAGTAAATATGAGGGCAGAATATTGGCTGAACGCGTTTTAAGAACATGGACAGAAGATGAAGTGGACGAAAATAGTGGTGAAGTAATAACCAAGATTAGAACTGAAGTAGTTATTGATCGCGGTGAAAAATTAACCCCTACAGAAATAACGAAAATATTAGAATTGCAAGATTCTGTTTTTTTACAGAAAGAACAAGACGATTCTTTTTCAATTATTGTCAATACATTTAAAAAGGAAGACCCCGCTGTTGTAGATGCAACTTCGGCTGCTAAGTATATTTATAAACAACTGCGTGGCGGAACCGATGCCCCTGATGATGATACGGCTAAGGGTATTATTGATAAATCATTCTTCTCTGATAAAAGATATGATCTCGGTGATGTCGGTAGATTCAAAATTAATAGAAAGTTGAAGTTGGATAAAATCGTTAAGGAAATACAGAAGAAAGCAACAAAAACTGCGTCTGATAAAAAGAGATTAGAAACCATTCAAGCTGATTTGGAAAAACGAGTACTTTCAAAATCGGATATTGTAGAAATTATTAAGTATTTGGTGAAATTGACCAATGATAAAGCCGAAATAGATGATATTGATCATCTTTGTAACCGCCGTGTTAAAACAGTAGGTGAACAGTTGTCTGCTCAATTTTCACTCGGGTTGGCAAGAATTGCTAGAACTATTAAGGAAAGGTTGAATGTTCGTGATAACGAAGTTTTTACTCCAGATGAACTTACTAATTCTAGAGCTTTATCATCTGTTATTAATACTTTTTTTGGGACATCGCAATTGTCGCAATTTTTGGATCAAACGAATCCTTTATCGGAAATTACACACAAAAGAAGAATATCTGCACTCGGACCTGGTGGGTTGAGCCGTGATAGAGCAGGATTTGAAGTGCGCGATATTCATTATAGCCATTATGGACGACTGTGTGCTATTGAAACGCCTGAAGGTGCAAATATTGGTTTGATATCGAGCCTTTGTGTTTATGCAAAAATCAATAACAAAGGATTTATTGAAACGCCATATTATGAGGTTACTAACGGTAAAGTTAATTTTGATAAAGTTAAATATCTTAGCCCAGAACAAGAAGATGAAATGGAAGATGATTCAACCGGATCTACCAATGAACCGCAAGAAGAGGGTGGACTTAAGTTTCCTGCAATTGCTCAGTTTAATGTTAGTGGCGAAGGTGGTAAGATTAAGGATAAAGTTTTCTGTAGAGTATCTGATGAATTTACAGAAGTTGATAGTAAAGAAGTAAAGTATATAGATGTAGCACCTAACCAAATTATGGGATTGAGTGCATCGCTTATACCTTTTCTAGAACATGATGACGCTAATCGTGCACTGATGGGTTCTAACATGCAACGACAAGCAGTACCCCTTATCAAACCTGAAGTTCCTATCGTAGGAACTGGCTTTGAAGCAAAAGCAGCACAAGATTCTAAAATTCAGATTTTGTCGGAGGGTAACGGTCGCGTAGAATATGTGGACGCTAATGAAATTCATATTCGATATGAGAAGAATGATATGGATAAATTGGTTAGTTTTGAGACAGATGTTAAGGTTTATAAGCTAACTAAGTTTATAAAAACTAATATGGCAACTTGTATTAATTTGCACCCTGCCGTTTATAAAGGCGATAAAGTTCGCAAAGGCGATTTCTTAACAGAGGGTTACGCAATTAAAGATGGGGAAATGGCATTGGGAAGAAATTTGAAGGTGGCTTTTATGCCTTGGAAAGGTTATAATTTTGAAGATGCTATTGTTATTAGTCAA
Source organism: Phycisphaerales bacterium (assembly GCA_030053995.1). Taxonomy (GTDB): domain Bacteria; phylum Bacteroidota; class Bacteroidia; order Chitinophagales; family Chitinophagaceae; genus JASGCP01. The sequence goes on along the minus strand of JASGCP010000013.1, from coordinate 11,517 downwards.
AAAGTGGTTCGTGATGATTGGTTCACATCAATACATGTTGAAGAATATGAATTGCAAGTAAGAGAAACGAAATTAGGAAATGAAATTTTAACAAGTGATATTCCTAATGTTTCAGAAGACGCAACGAAAGACCTCGATGAAAATGGTGTTGTCCGTATCGGTGCTAGTATTAAGGAGGGCGATATTTTAATCGGAAAAATAACCCCCAAGGGTGAAACAGACCCAACGCCTGAAGAGAAGTTGTTACTTGCTATATTTGGTGAAAAAGCCGGTGAGCACAAGGACGCTTCACTGCGAGCCCCTAATGGTGTTGAAGGTACTGTTATTGATAAAAAATTATTTGAGCGCGTTGTCGCTGGTAACCGAGAACGAACCGTAACAATTGCGGATGTAGAAAAAAAACACCAGAAAAATATTAAAGAGTTAAATGCTAAAGTGCAAGCTAAGCTAGTTGAGCTCTTAAAGGGCAAGGTTTGTAAAACAGGGATTCAAAATAAATTTGGTGAGGAAATAATTGAAAAGGGAACTAAATTTAATGACAAACTGATAACCAAATTATTGAACTCGGGACAGGATAACGAAAATGCTTTGCAAAATGTTAATTCAAATGATTGGACCGGTGAACATGCTACCGATAAATTTATTAATCAGTTAGTTCATAATTTTAATATTGAATTTAATAAAGAAATAGGACGCTATAAGAGAGAAAAGTTTAATATTTCAATAGGTGATGAGTTACCTACGGGGGTTATTAAATTGGCGAAGGTTTATATCGCCGTTAAGCGTAAGTTGAAGGTGGGCGACAAAATGGCGGGTAGACATGGAAATAAAGGTATTGTAGCAAAAATTGTCCGAGAAGAAGATATGCCTTTCCTCGAAGATGGTACGCCTGTCGATATTGTTTTGAACCCTTTAGGCGTTCCTTCTCGTATGAATGTTGGTCAGATATACGAGACTGTGTTGGGCTGGTGTGGGCAGAAATTAGGGGTTAATTATGCTACCCCAATTTTTGATGGTGCTAAGCCCAATGATATTGTCGAGAAATGTAAGGAAGCTAAAATACCTGATAATGGGCATACATACTTGTATGATGGTGAAACCGGTGAACGATTGCACCAAAAGGCTACAGTTGGTGTAATCTATATGATTAAATTACATCACATGGTTGATGATAAAATGCACGCCCGAAGCATTGGACCTTATAGCTTAATTACACAACAACCTCTCGGCGGTAAAGCACAGTTTGGTGGACAACGGTTTGGTGAAATGGAAGTTTGGGCATTGGAGGCTTACGGTGCTGCTAATATTTTACAGGAAATGTTGACGATTAAATCTGATGATATACAAGGTCGTTCTAGAACTTTTGATGCTATTACTAAGGGTGAAAATTTACCACGACCAGGTGTACCAGAATCGTTTAATGTGCTGACCTATGAATTAAGAGGGCTGGGATTAGATATTAAGTTTGAGTAATTTTAATAATAAGTCCTTTGTACCGTTTTTTTATTTTGATACATTCAATTCATTAATTTAAATTATGGCTTACTTCAAAAAAGAGAATAAAAATCGCAGTTTTTCTAAGATTACGATTAGAATTGCATCGCCCGACAGAATATTAGAAATGAGTCATGGGGAAGTCTTAAAACCTGAAACCATTAATTATAGAACCTATAAACCTGAAAGGGACGGGCTGTTCTGTGAGAAGATTTTTGGACCTACTAAAGACTTTGAATGTGCTTGCGGAAAATATAAGAGAATCAGATATAAGGGCATTGTATGTGACCGATGTGGTGTTGAAGTGATTGAAAAGAAAGTGCGCAGAGAAAGAATGGGACATATAAAATTAGTGGTGCCCGTTGTGCATATTTGGTTTTTTAAATCTTTACCTAATAAAATCGGTTATTTGTTAGGGCTTAGCTCGAAGGCTTTGGAAAAAGTTATTTATTATGAAAAATATGCCGTTATACAAGTAGGTAGTGCTTTGAATAAAATCGAAGAAGAACTTAATAAGAAGAATACTAGTCGCATAGATGACCCCGGTGATAAAATAAAAAAAGCGATTAAGCAATATAGGGCAGATTGTGTGAATGATCCTAACAAAAAATTTGATAGAAATAGTTATGATGTTACGGTTTTATTGGACGAGGATATCTATTTAGATATTCTTAATTCCTTGCCTAAGGACAATCAAACCTTACCTGATTCAGATACAAGTAAGTTTATTGTTAAAATGGGTGGCGAGGCTATTAAAGAATTGCTTGCTAATATTGATCTGCGCTCGGCGAGTGCTCATTTAATTAGTGCTGCTAATGCAGAAGAAGTAACACAACAGAAAAAAATAGATGCACTAAAGAGATTATCCGTTTTTGAATCTTTTAAAGAAGCTAACGATAGAATTTTTAATAATCCTAATGCACCTCTTGAAAATGGTGCTAAGCCCAAATTGGTTAATAGTCCCGAATGGATGGTTACCGAGTATATTTCTGTTATACCGCCCGATATTAGACCATTGGTCGTTCTTGACGGTGGTCGCTTTGCAGCTGCCGACCTAAATGATTTATATAGAAGAGTGATTATAAGAAATAATCGTTTGAAGCGATTACTGACAATCAAAGCTCCTGAAGTTATCTTGAGAAATGAGAAAAGAATGTTGCAAGAGTCAGTTGACTCGTTGTTTGATAATAGTAAAAAGAATAATTCTGTTAAGGCTGATGCGGGTAGGGCATTAAAATCTTTGAGTGATGTGCTGAAGGGTAAGCAAGGTCGTTTTAGACAAAATTTATTGGGTAAGCGTGTTGATTACTCCGGACGTTCTGTAATTGTGGTGGGTCCTGAGCTTAAAATGCACGAGTGCGGTTTACCGAAAGATATGGCTGCCGAGTTGTTTAAGCCTTTTATTATTAGAAAGCTGATTGAACGCGGTATCGTTAAAACAGTTAAATCAGCAAAAAAAATAGTGGAGAAAAAGGAGGCCGTAGTGTGGGATATTTTAGATAATATACTGAAAGGACACCCTGTTTTGTTGAATCGTGCACCAACTTTACATAGATTATCTATTCAAGCCTTTCAACCTAAGCTCGTTGAGGGAAAAGCTATTCATCTCCATCCTTTAGTAACCTCAGCTTTTAATGCTGACTTTGATGGTGACCAAATGGCTGTCCATGTACCACTTAGTAATGCTGCTATATTAGAAGCACAGTTGTTGATGTTGTCCGCTCATAATATATTGAATCCTCAAAATGGTTCACCTATTACCTTGCCTTCTCAAGACATGGTTCTTGGATTATATTACATAACGAAAGAACGAAAAGGATTGAAGGGTGAAGGGAAAATATTTTATAGTATTGAAGATGTTGTTTTAGCGTATAATCATCAACAAGTTGATTTGCATGCTAAAATTAAATTGAGAACGCGTGTGTCATTAGAGAATGGGGCATTAGAAACAAAATTAATTGATACGACCGTTGGAAGAGCATTGTTTAATCAATATATACCCGAAAGCGTAGGGTTTGAAAACTTATTGCTTACTAAAAATAATCTCAAGGATGTTATCATGCGTATTTTGCGATTAACAGATATGCCTACTACCGTTAGATTTTTAGATGATATTAAGCAGTTAGGATTTAATATGGCTTTTAGGGGTGGATTGAGCGTTAGTTTAAATAACTTAATTATTCCTGATCAAAGAACCGCTCTTATAAATGGTGCTCAAAAAGAAGTCGATACGGTACAAAGAAATTATGAAAATGGTGTTATTACTAATAAGGAAAAATATAATAATATCGTAGATATATGGGGCAGATGTGATACTAAAATTACTGAGTCGGTGATGAAGACTTTGACACAAGATGAGGAAGGATTTAACCCCGTATTTATGATGTTGGATTCGGGAGCACGGGGCTCTAAGACACAGGTAAAACAGTTAGTGGGCATAAGAGGACAGATGACCAGATCTTTAGGAAAAAAAAGAACGGCTGGGTCAATTAATGATGAAATGACTAATGATATTATCGAGTATCCCATTCTTAAAAATTTTAGAGAGGGTTTACGGGTAGTTGATTATTTTATTTCTACGCACGGGTCTAGAAAAGGATTGACTGATACGGCATTGAAAACAGCCGATGCGGGTTATTTAACGAGAAGATTGGTAGATGTAGCACAAGATGTGATCGTTACTGAAGAGGATTGTCGTACATTAAGAGGTATTGAGACTACGTCTTTGAAGACTAATGACCAAGTCGTAGAGTCGCTTAAACAAAGAATTGAAGGTCGTACATCTTTGTATGATATTTTGGATCCAAAAACAAATGAGTTGATTGTGGGTGCAGGTGATGAAATTACTGCTACAAAGGCTGATAGAATAGAAAAGGCGGGTTTTGAATCTATCGAAATTCGTTCCGTTCTTACTTGCGAAACAAAAACAGGTGTTTGTGTGAAGTGCTATGGACGAAATTTAGCAACATCACAGTTAGCCCAAAAGGGTGATGCAGTTGGTATTATAGCTGCTCAATCGATTGGGGAGCCCGGTACGCAGCTTACTTTAAGAACTTTCCACGTGGGTGGGGTAGCTGGTAGCTCTGCTGTAGAGTCTTCGTTGAAAACTAATTTTGACGGAATTGTTAGTTTTGAAGGCGTAAAAAGTGTTAAAGGTGCTGATAATTCAGAAATTGTAATTTCAAAAACAGCAGAAGTTAAAATTTTGAGTGAAATTGATAGGCGTGTGCTTGTAACCCATAATATCGCTTACGGTTCTTATTTGAAAGCTAAAGCTGATAGTCGCGTTAAAAAGGGTGATGAGATTTGTAGCTGGGATCCTTTCAACAATTCTATTATCACAGAAGTGGAGGGTAGTATAGAATTTGAAAATATGACTAAAGATGTATCTTATAAGGAAGTATCTGATAAGGAAACAAATCAAAAATCTTTTGTTATTATTGAATCAAAGGATAGAAGTGGTAATTTGCCGGCTCTTATTGTAAAGGGTAAAGGTGGTGATAAGAAATATTCTTTACCAGTTAACGCACATATTTTAGTAGGTACGGAGTTGTTAGAAAGTAAGCCAAAGACGAGTGAAGTGCATGTTAAGGTTGGTACACAACTTGTTAAAATTCCTAGACAGCTTGCTAAATCAAAGGATATTACAGGGGGGTTACCAAAAATTGGTGAACTTTTTGAGGCGAGGAGTTCAAAGGAAAATCCAGCTGTATTATCTGAAATAGACGGTATTGTGAAGATTGGTGAGGTTAAACGAGGTAATAGACGCATTACCGTTAGGTCTAATGATTACGGTATAGAAAAGGAGTACTTGATACCGCTGACTAGACCATTGTTAGTTCAAGATGATGATTATATAAAGGCAGGTTCCCCTTTATCAGATGGACAGATTTTGATTGCTGATATATTAAGAGTACAGGGTGCCTTTGTAGTGCAAAAATATTTGGTGAATGAAATTCAACAGGTGTATAGATTGCAGGGGGTTAAAATTGATGATAAGCATATAGAGGTTATCGTAAGGCAGATGATGCGTAAAGTTGAAATCATGGAACCTGGTGATACAAGGTTTGTGCAGGAGGATATTGAGGATAAAGTGGATTTTGTTAGAGAAAATGATGAAATATCTGCTAAGGTATTAGTTGTTGACTGCGGTGATAGCACCAAGTATATCGTAAACGATAAAATTACAAAGCAACAGTGGCGTGAGGAAAATTTTGCTTTGTCGAAGGCTAATAAGAAGATGATGGTGACACGACCAGCAAAACCTGCAACAGCTAGCCCTATTCTTTTGGGTATTACTCGTGCGTCTTTAGGTGTTCAAAGCTGGATATCGGCAGCATCATTCCAAGAAACTACTAAAATTTTAAGTCATGCGGCTATTCAAGGTAAGACCGATTATATGCTGGGCTTAAAGGAAAATGTTATTACCGGACATTTAATTCCAGCCGGAACAGGACAAAGAGACTTTGATTCTTTGATAGTTACTAATGTACGTGACTATGAAAATTTAGATACCCTTAGAGGTGAAGTTATAAAGTTTGATGAGCGGGAGTAGAGTTTTTTTTAATAATCTATTGTATTATGTTTTCTAAAATGCTTGTGGTTTTAAATATCTTGTTGTTGTGTGTTGTTTTTTATTTGATTGTTTATTTGAATAAACATGAAAATAATAATGGAAATCAATCATGGTCAAATAGTACCCCGGTTGCTACCAATAATAAGAATGGACACAAGAGTACATCTTTGGCTTATTTTGTCATGGACTCAATAGAAAATAGATTTGAATATTTTAAATCCGTCCGCAATCAATTGCACGAGCAGGAATTACAAATTAATAACTACATCAATCATTTAAAGCTGGGATTTAAAAGAGATTATGAAGAGTATCAAAACAAAGCATCTAAGATGAGCCCTGCTGAAGATCAAGCCATGCAACAGAAATTGTATGAAAAGGATAAATATATACAAGCCCAAGTAGAGTATAAAAATCAAGAGTTGTCTAATAATAGTTTTGTTAAGCTACAAGATGTTAGAAAGAAGATAGATGATTTTTTGAAAGAGTATAATAAAAATAAGCGATACGCTTATATTGTGTCCGCTAATCCTGATGTATTTTATCTTGTTGATTCTGCCAATGACATTAGCACTGATTTGATTAATGGGCTTAATGCACGGTATAAGGTTCAGAAATAAACGGGTGGATATAAATTTTAATTTGTATCGGTTATGCTGATTTAAGAAAATATAAGTGTGGTTTTTCCAAGGTTTTTATTTTTCCGCCATATAAATCTACACGCTATTTATATTATGATAGCATATAACAAGCTTCCATAAGGTAGATGGGCATGAAATTTCGTGTCCCATTGCGTAATTTTTATATTGCAACTGCTCGTTGCTCGTTTCATTATACAACCTAATTTACCAAATTGGGTTAAAGTTTTATATGATTTATTTTATCAACTCGGTTGTTATGTCGCCCACCTTCGAAAGATGTTTTTAAAAAGAGGTGTACTAATTCTATACATAGTTCAAGAGAAATAAAGCGGGCTGGTATGCAAATAACATTAGCGTTATTATGCTGTCTTGCTAATTGGGTTACTGCTTCATTCCAACATACCGCTGCTCTTACGCATGGGTATTTGTTTGCCGTTATAGCAACGCCGTTTGCACTGCCACAAACGAGTATGCCTAATGAGGCTTCCCCCTTATTGATTGCTTGGGCTGTAGGATGAGCAAAATCAGGGTAATCAACAGATGTACTACCAAAAGTGCCGAAGTCCTTAATTAAATACCCGTCTTGATTGTTTAATACATTAATTAGGGCATTTTTATATTCGTAACCGGCATGATCGCTTCCAATAGCCAATACAATTTGTTGCATAAGGATAGGTGTTTATGTATATGAATTTAGTAAATTAAATTAGTTTTATATGATGATCTTTATAAGGACTTCCCTGTTTTTAAGAATGCAACAATCAACAGGTAAAGTAATGGAAGGTTGGGATCTATAAATATTAACTAATTTTGCAAAGTTTAAAAATATACAAATGAGTTGTTTTTGATGTATGTTCTTTTGATAATTTAATGAAGTGCCCAATATTAGTTATGCTTAGAAAGAATTTTGTATTACTTTGTTCATCTATTTGTTTTTTTTTGATAATGAGTTCTTGTCCAATAACCGTGCAGGCTCATAATAACTTTGTGGCTTATTCTTATCAAAACGCTTGTCCACCATTATCTCATTCATGCTTTGTGAGCTTTCCGTCCCAATACATTCATTATATTGCACGCATAAATTTCAATAAAAAAAAAATAACGAACACTTTTTTGGGGAGCATGAGAACGGCCGATCACGATAATGCTTTTGTTTATCTATTTTTGTTATTAGTGGTTTTAGCATTGTTAAAATATAGTTATTCTAAATACCTCAACAATTTGTTTGTTTATTTTATCTGTTCTTCATATAGAAAGCAACAAATACAAATACAACTTACCAAGCATTACTATGCATCACTCGCTTTTAATCTATTTTCATTGAGTACAATTGGACTGTGGTTGCTGTTTTTATTAAATCGACATGCCGATTATCAAAACATTATTTTCTTTGATTTTTTCCGAATGATGGGAACATTAGCAATTTTTGTAATTGCTCAATTATTCGTTTTACTGCTTATCGATACAATACCTGATTTTAAAAAAAATAGACTATCTGATAAAAAAAGCACGGCAATTATTTTTGCTACTTTCAGTATTTATAAAGTTTCAGGTATTATATTATTTCCGCTGCTATGTCTTTTATTTTATACAAAAAACTATGTATTGGTGCTTGCACAAACAACGGGCTTCGTGGTAACTATCTTTTTTTTGCTTTTTAAAGTTTATACCGTATCCTATATTATTTTAACTGAAATAAAATCAAAAAGAATCCTTTTTTTTATATACCTTTGCATTTTTGAAATACTGCCTTTGTTGGGTTATTTTTATTTTTTACAACATGTATTTGATAGGGGAATAGTCTAAAAAAAATAGGATGCATGTTTTTAGTACATCGTTAATGCTGATTTTTAAAATATATACATATTGTTATGAACATTGACATTTCTACGAAAAAAAAAATAAGTAATGTTTTGTTATCATTAGTAGAACCTAGTGAAGCAGAGAAAGTACCGTATATGATGGTTGAAAAAAAGTATCAACTAAAGTTTACTTTTTTTCCTTTAATTCAGTTACAAGGGCTATCGGGTAAAGAATTTAAACAACAATTTCCCGCGAATTTATCTGATTATACTTCTTTGATTTTTACGAGTAAAAATGCCATTGAACATTATTTTAGAATTATTGATGAGTTGGGATTAGTAGCCTCAAAAGAGTTACGCTGTTATTGTTCATCGGAGGCAATTGCTTTACACTTGCAAAAGTTTATTTTGTACAAAAAGAGAAAAGTATTTTCTTCTGAAAATGGAACGAATCAAAGTCTTTTTAAATTTATCATGAAGCAAGAAGCTAAATTGCCAGGAAAGTATTTGTACATTTGCAATGAAAATCAAAAAGAAGATGAGATTGTATCGTTACTAAGAAAAAACAAATTGGATTTTCAAATTGGTCAAATGTACAGAACAACTATTAATGATCAGGCAAAACATATTTTAACCAACCACAATTTTGATATGATTTGTGTTTATACGCCTATGGGTATTCAATCGTTGTACCACCATGTACCAGACTTCCCAAGCAGAAATATATTCTTAGGTGCCTTTGGCTCGGCAGCGGTTAAATATGGTGTAGATAATGGTATTCATTTAGATTTTAAAGCACCTAATCCACAAGCACCGAGTATGCTGAGTGCTATCGAAATTTTTATAAAGCAATTATAATTCTGAATAAAGCATATTTTTGTGAACCTTACTCGTGTTCTCTTTCTCTTTCAATAAAATAAAAAAACTATATGTTAAGAACTCTGATTTATATCATGACATTTTATTTTATATATAGATTTATATTTCATTTTTTATTCCCCATAGCGAATGCGACTAAAGACTTACAGGAAAAAGTAAATGCCATTAAAGCAGAACAAAATCGTATGAATCAAGCTAATGCCCAATCGAATGAAGCACCAGGTAAAGCTAAACGGACAAAAATTGCCAAGGGTGATTATGTTGATTTTATTGAAGTGAAATAAATTATTACATAGGTATTTTAATTTTATAAGTTGCCCGCATTTTTTTGTTATGCACTTAAATTCTGAACAAGACGACAATAAAAGAATGAGATTATCGGACGGTGAAAGACTAAGTGATCAGGAAGAAGTTAGACGGAATAAACTTACACAAATTATATCTTGTGGATATAACCCTTATCCGGCCGATGAATTTTTAGTTACCCATTTTTCGCATGATATAACAACAACTTATTCTGATGCTATTCAAGAGCAATATAAGAATGTGCACGTAGCGGGGCGGATTATGAGCATCAATGATCGAGGGAAAGTTGTTTTTTTGAAAATTCAGGATAGTAAGGGCTTACTACAATTGTATGTAAGAAGGGATGATCTTTGTAAAGATGGTGATACGAAATTATGGAGTGGTTTGGTGCAAAATTTAGATTTAGGTGATATAATTGGTGTTAAAGGTTTCGTGTTTATTACCAAGACTGGTGAAATTTCTTTACATGTAGAATCTTTGCAGTTATTAACCAAATCGTTAAAACCTTTACCTGTTGTTAAACGAGATGCTGAAGGACATGTATTTGATGAGGTAACAAACCCTGAATTTAAGTACAGACAACGATACGCCGATCTCGTTATTAACCCTGATAGTAGAAATGTTTTTATTTTAAGAACGCGTATTATTCAGTTTATAAGAGATTTCCTAAATCAGCGAGGTGCGTTAGAAGTAGAAACACCCGTTCTTCAATCAATACCTGGTGGTGCCAATGCACGACCTTTTGTAACCGATTACAATGCCTTAAATACGAAGTTTTACCTTAGAATTGCGAATGAATTATATCTAAAAAGATTAATAGTTGGTGGGTTTGATTGGGTTTATGAATTTAGTAGAAATTTTAGGAATGAAGGAATGGATAAAACGCATAATCCTGAATTTACCATTTTGGAGTCTTACACAGCTTATAAAGATTATTATTGGATGATGAATTTGATTGAACAACTGATTGAGCAATTAGTATTAACCTTGCACGGAAAAACGGATATAGAACTACAAGGAAGAGTTGTTAGTTTCAAGGCACCATTTAAGCGTGTGGCTATTTTAGATGCAATTAATAAGGCGTTACTGACGGGCATACAGGGCGGTAAATTTTCTGCTGATTTTAGTGAGCCTATTGAACTATGGGATAATAGTAAATTAGCTCTTTTCTGTACTACTGTTTTGCACATAGCCCCCGTTAAAATAAATACTTTAGGGCGTGGAAAGCTCATCGATACTATTTTTGGCGAACTGTGTGAAGCAGATTTTGTAACACCTACTTTTATTATTGACCATCCCGTTGACATGAGTCCTTTGGCTAAGAAACATCGACTTAAAAAAGATCTTGTTGAACGATTTGAATTATATGTTAATGGTAAAGAATTAGCAAACGCGTACTCGGAGCTTAATGACCCTATTGACCAGTATAAAAGATTTGGCGAACAGCTACAATTATCGGCTAAGGGCGATGATGAAGCAATGTATCTTGATAGCGATTTCTTGCGGGCTTTGGAGTATGGTATGCCACCAACAGCTGGGGTAGGTATTGGTATTGATAGACTTTGTATGCTTCTTTCTAACCAAGCAAGTATCAAAGATGTACTACTATTTCCGCATCTAAAACCAGAGTAACTTTAGTTTTTTTCTTAGCATAATCATTATATAAAACTTTGTATCTACAATAAAATGGCCATTGATTTTGGGCTCTATGATGAAAAGGGTGGGTACAATGTTAGAAGTTTGATGACTTTAAAAATGATAATTTGGTATTTTATAAGGTCATTTTTCTTTCTTTTGTCTTGATACAAAAGAAAGAAACAAA
>JASGCP010000131.1 GCA_030053995.1 Phycisphaerales bacterium | reverse complement strand
CAGTACAATTACTATAAGGTAAAATACTCATATATATATATATATATATATATACTATTTATTTGTATGATACTTTCCTGCCAGAAAAGCACGACCAATATAATTGTACCGGGAAACAATAACAATTCTAAACTAATCAATCGTAATTTAATTGCAGTAGGCTCTGATGGTACAATATCTTTTAGTTTTGATACGGGGAATACTTGGATCGTAAGAACACTGGGTAATTCTACTTTTTATGCTGCGGGGCAAAGTGATGACCGTATTTTTGTTGGTGGTGAAAATGGGAATTTATTTTGGGCAAACAAAAGTGCACTTACCGAATGGCAGGCTATTTCATTTGGTAGCAATTACACAGTATGGGCAATAACCTTTTATGGCACCAAAGGATATATCATTGCTACTGATGCAAATACCGACGGCATTAGCACCTTGTTTTATACAAATGATAATGGTAATTCTTGGCAAAATACAACGGTAGTAGGCACTTTATCTGGTGCAAGTGCTATTGATCAAAATAATGTTGTATTTATTGGGGAAAGTGGCGTTATTACCGTAACACGAGACGGCGGTATCTCATTCACACAAATACCACCATTAGTTAATCAAACAATTCTCTTGCGTGCTGTTGGTTTTCCTAGTTCAAACATCGGCTACATAGTGGGGGATGATTCAACTTTTATAAAAACGGCTGATGGTGGGAATACATGGACTCTGTATGACGCGAGCCCTAGTTTTTTACCTACAGACATCTATGCACTGTCATTTCCAACAACAGATACAGGTTTTGTAGCGGGCTTAAACGGTGGTTTTTCTAAAACTACGGATGGTGGTAAATCCTTCACCAAAACGATACTCAGCAATGGTACACCACCTGCTAATAATACAACCTTTGCAATGTACTTTAACAACACAAAACTTGGTTATTTAGTCGGCACTAATTATACCATATTAAAAACTACTGATGGGGGTAAAACTTGGGTTGACAAATCAACAGGGGGAGGAAGCGGGGCGTATTATGCAATTATAACGCCTGCAATTGTCAATTAAGCATTTTGCATAGTGTTTGTAACCATCATAAATAGGTTTTGATTTACCTAAAAAAACATTAACAATAATTTGTGTGGGCATAAGGTCCTGCCCCTTTTTTATAGACCAGTAGTACACGATCATAAGAAACAACCAAACTATTAACTTGATCAAAAGTTTTTGTTGTTACCGTAACAATACCTTGCTCGGGGCGAGACTTAGATAATCTTTTATCTATTATTTTGGATGTAGAGTGGAATGATTCGTTAGGGAATACTTCTCGTACAAATTCTATATTCTTCCACTCCAAGTTTGCAACAACCTTACCCAAAGTTTTAGTGGTTTGCGTAGTAGTGGTAGTAAGAAAAAACAATTCGGGCACTGGATTTAATGCACCGCCGTTCATATATTGTTGATGATAAAATTGATCAAGATACTTAGGATTCCATTCCAAAGAATAAAAAGCATGTTCTAAGGCTTCGGCTTGATAAATCGTTCTTGAAGGAAAATGTTGAAAAGTTTCACCAGGGTTTAAGTCCTCAAAATATAATCCTGTCTGCTCCATATATCCGTTAGGTGTTGTTTTATAAGCAGAAAATCGTTCTTCCTGAACTTCTTCAGTAATAAATTCATAGTAGGGATGCAAGCCTTTTCGATATATTTGAATCACATACTGCAGTTTTGCCACACAGGTATTATCTTGGTTAAATCCCCTCGTTTCAACTAATAATCGTCCGTAGCGTTGTTGTTCACTACTGGGTAGTATTGCCAATATTTCACTTTCGGCATAAAGGGTATCGCCACCATATACAGGATGCACCATTGCAATGCTTTTAAATCCTTCTATGCGTACTTTACGTGCAAAAGTTTTCCAAGTCATACCCATTAATCGCTGGCTTGTAAGCGTACTCACCACCAAACATTTTTTCCACTCGGTTTGTGCTACATAACAAGCATCATAATGCACTTGTGCGTTATTACAAGTACCCAAAGCTTCATTTTTATTATCATCTTGCGACAAGGTTACGCCGGGTCGGTGTATAAATTTGTATCCTACTTTAAATTGTTCAAAATCAATACCATAAACTTCTCTATATACTTGGTCTGAAATTTTAGCATATCCAGGAAACATAAATAAAAAATTATTGTTAGGGAAAATGATCCATTATATAATAATATTTGCGGGTAGCAACTTTTGCAAATTTAAGTATCTTTTTTAAAAGAACTTGACCTTCAAAAATTTGTTACGATTACACCATCATACTAAAATACATGTCGTTTAGATTGATGCCGAGTAAGGTAATGATTTAATATAGTTTTCCATAAATTCAAAATCGAGTTCACGATTATCAGTAATAGGCAAACAAATAATTTCATCTTCAAATCTTTTTAATCGCACTTGCCGACCGTAATCATATTTCCGAGATAAAAGTTTTATGATTGCAACCAAAAACAGATTAACATATTTGTTTGCGTAATACCGGGCTAAATCATTTTTTTAGGTGCTAAGAGGTTTTATTAATGGTTAGAACCTTTAAATGTTTTTTCTTTTGTCTGAACCGTGATTTATATGATTAACTGATTGGCATGATTGTTCTTTTGTCTGAATCACGGATACACGAATTGCTAAGCCCCCCAGATATATTGGATATTGATCTTTTTTGAAATTAGTTTTTTGCCATCAATTGCATCCAGATTTATATAGAGGACAAATAAATTTAATAACAAAGGTAGAGACGAGGCATGCCTCGTCTCTACCTTTGTTACAACTATTTCATTGGTTGAATTATAGCCTTTACTGTTTGCACCCCAATAGCACAAATAAAAAATTACCTAATTAATTTGTGATAGTGCCAACTTTTAGCACCTCAAAAAATGATTGAGCCGTGTATTTTAAGATATTTTTAATTCGTACCATTTTCAACATTTACAAAAACAACTCTATTATTTTTGTAATCAGAGATAAAGAAAAAAATAGCTTTTGAATCATTGCTAAGGGTTGCAAATACGCCGTAGGGTTCATTTAGTTGACTCGCACCATCGCCAGCAGTTCCGTTAGGATCGCCATCTACATAATACTTTACATACACCGCCCTACCTTGTTCATCTACGCCACTTCGAACATAGAAATAGACGATATGGGCACCATTATCTACTACAATAAAACTACCATCTGCAAATACTTGCAATCCAGTAGGGTTAATGAGTGCTTGATCACCGCTCAGTCCTTCACCCGCTACTACTACACCATCTTGATCTTGTCCATCAGTTTGTGTAGGCCTACTGCTCGGTGCAAACCTAATTATCCGATGATTCCCTCGATCACATATATAAATATTTTTATCAGCGTCTATGCCTACCGCACAAGGATATTTAACATGTCTGAGATCATTAGAAGTAAGTGCTAACTGATCGCGAGAACCTACTAACAAGTTACTTTGTACAGTAGGACCACTCCAAACCATATCTACTATTGAATTATATCGCTCATCGGCAATATAAAATATTGGGTCACCATTGGCGTTTAAGCCCGTGTAAGTAATGCCGGCGGCATTGCCAAACCATACATTCTCAGCAATACGACTGTTAGCATAAGCACCGGGCTGCCAAGTGTAGATTACATTTTCAGCGGATAAATTAAAAGATCGTACATAACCATTGTACGAATAATCATCGTTAGGCGTACCACGCGGTTTAGAAACTTCACTACTTTTATTATAGCCTACCACAAAAGGTTGTGGCTCTATCAAACCACGATTTTCAGATGGTACCGTAGTAACACCTCTACCATTATACAAAAAGTCGGATTGTGCAAAAGCTTTATAGTCAAAAAAACCATTGAATTGTGATCCATTCAAAGAACTATTGAGATTTTTAGCTGTTGTAAAAATAATACGACTGGCCGAATAACCATTGTCATTGGCATTGGTTAAGACAAAAAGCCTTAGAAATCCAGACGGCGATACACGTCCCGTAATGGCTAACGGATTAGTAGATCCATTCATGTAAATGGTATGAAAACTGGTAGGGTTGGGCAATGGCGTACCATTAGTACCTGATTTTATTTTTAAATCTGATGAATGAGGCAGGTCGGCTATATCGCTAATAGGATTTTTTGGTATGCCATCTTTTTGAAGTAGGAAAGAATAAGACATATTGGGTAATGACCTATGGGCATCTATAAATTTAATAGGGGACGCCACCGAGGCATCTTTTTTTTCATCTGCTGTAGAAAATGGATGATGGGCAGATTTCGAACAAGCAACTAATAATAAGGCTATACCAGCACCCATCAAGATTTTTTTAATACAAGACTTAGCAAAATTGAAGGACATATTTAATGCATATTTAACGGTTAATAATGTGCAAAGCTATTATATTTTCCTATTAAAATTGTACAAGGAAATGTTAAACTTGTACAAGGAAATGTTAAACTCTATTAGGCTTTGCAAGCAAATTAATGCGTAATGCTAAGGATTCTGCCCCTCTTATTCAGACAGTTACAGAATAATCCATCAATCTGTGTAATCCGTTATTCGTATTCAATAGAAGAGAAAGAAAAAAGCTCTATGACAAAACAATCAGGTAAATTGGCTATATTTCATTGAAAATATAAACCCAGTATAAAGAAATACAATCTTAGAAAACACCAAATTGAATGAGTAAAAGGGCAATTAGATAACCATTAACTAATTGCCCCTTTACTTATTTCGTCTTAAATTCTTAATTAAACGATTAGCAAGTACCACCTGTAGAATTACAAGAGATTGAAACGGATCCAGTATTAAAACATACACTAGGTAGAGAAATCATTGGACTATTACATGCATCTACCGAAGGACCTGATGTAATAGTATTATCCGAATAATAATCACAATAGGTAAACATACCTACCTTACATTTGCATGTTACAAACAACTCATTATTATCCCCACCCTTTACATTTTTCAAGTTGCTTCTTTCTAAAATAGTACATTGGACAACAAAAAGTGCAAAAAGTTAAAACTTATACCCAAGATTTAATTCGGTTGGCTAAATCATTTTTTGAAGTGCTAAGAAAAGTGGCAATAAAATAAATTACAGTTGTTTTATGCCATTTTATAAGCCCCCCCAAAAAAAACTATGCAAAATTAGTGTTTAAAAGCTATAATAGCCAATAGAATAGCAAAAGCAATACCTATAATCCACTTGATTGTATTATTATCTTTTTCGAGTGCTTTAATTTCGGCTTGTACTCCTTCTATTTTTGCAATTACCTTTTCCATATTTTGATCAGTTTTATATTCTATAAATTTTAAAACAGACTCTCTTGTTTCCGCAGGTAGTTTTTCTATTTCTTTTGCTATCTCGTGCAGTTGCATAGACAAAGATAGATAAAAAGTAAGTATATAAAATAAAAAATAGGGCTAAATTATTTTTTAAGATGCTAAAAAGAAAAGCAGTGTCGGATTAGCTCTATGGCAAATTGAGCATGGAAATTGGCTATATTTCATTGAAAATTATAAACCCAGTATAAAGAAATACAATCTTAGAAAACACCAAATTGAATGAGTAAAAGGGCAATTAGATAACCATTAACTAATTGCCCCTTTACTTATTTCGTCTTAAATTCTTAATTAAACGATTAGCAAGTACCACCTGTAGAATTACAAGAGATTGAAACGGATCCAGTATTAAAACATACACTAGGTAGAGAAATCATTGGACTATTACATGCATCTACCGAAGGACCTGATGTAATAGTATTATCCGAATAATAATCACAATAGGTAAACATACCTACCTTACATTTGCATGTTACAAACAACTCATTATTATCCCCACCCTTTACATTTTTCAAGTTGCTTCTTTCTAAAATAGTACATTGGACAACAAAAAGTGCAAAAAGTTAAAACTTATACTCAAGATTTAATTCGGTTGGCTAAATCATTTTTTGAAGTGCTAAGAAAAGTAGGTTTTAATGTTGTTAGAG
>JASGCP010000130.1 GCA_030053995.1 Phycisphaerales bacterium | reverse complement strand
GGGTAAAATGTTAGAAGTTTGATGACTTTAAAAATAATAATTTGGTATTTTATAATGTCATTGTTTCTTTCTTTTGTCTTGATACAAAAGAAAGAAACAATGAATCCCACGCAATAAAGTTGACTCTAAAAATATCCAGTGTAGCTAATTAAGTCAATAGGATAACAACTAAAAATGCAAGGTTAATCAAGTAGCCAATTAGATACGATCTTTAATCCTTGATCTGTTAAAATACTCTCGGGATGAAACTGTACTGAATGAATAGGCAAGTTGCGATGTTGCATAGCCATGATAGTTCCAAACTCATCAGTCGCTGTTACTTCAAAAGCAGGCGACAATGTATGAGCATCCACTGCCCAACTATGATAACGACCAACCTTTAGTACCGTATTCATGCCTTTAAAAAGCAAAGGATGCATAGATTGATTAATAATAATATCACTCGACACACCATGAAAAACATCCGGCAAATTATATAATGCTCCACCAAAACTAACAGCAATAGCTTGATGCCCTAAACAAACACCTAAGATTGGTCGTATTTTATAATAATTTTGAATCAATGGTATTAACAAGCCCGCCTGCTGCGGTAAACCAGGACCAGGCGACAAAACAATTTTATCGTAAGCCTTTACGGATGCTAAATCAATTTTATCATTTTTACAAACAGATACCTGCACATGCTTATGAACAGCCAACAGATGCAATAAATTATAAGTAAATGAATCATAATTGTCAAATAACAAAACACGCATGTATATCTTAGCTAATAGTAAAATTATCAGGTAACAAAGCTCTTTTTTTAACAACCACAATGCCATTTTGTACCGTGTATAAAGGCGTATCAACATCTTTTAAATGATCCCCACCGACTATGGTAACATGGTTGCCAATTCTACAATTCTTATCAATAATTGCATGATGAATTTTACAATTTTCACCAATACCCACGGGGGGGATATTGTTAGTCGCGTTGAATGCTATATCTTCCAAGGTTTCATAAAAATCATTACCCATAATATAGGCATCAGAAATATGGGTATGATGCCCAATACGCGAGCGGACACCAATGAGTGCATGTTGAATATAGCTACTATGAATAATCGACCCTTCAGATAATAATGCCTTATCAATAGAAGATTTACCAATAATTTTCACAGGCGGTAGCATACGAGGACGCGTAAAAATAACCCTAGACTCATCAAACAAATTAAAAAATGGGATATTTTCAGTAAGATGTAAATTAGCATAAAAGAATGAGGAAATATTACCAATATCAGTCCAATATCCCTCATATTGAAATGACGACACTTTCAATGATGAGATAGAATTAGGAATAACTTCTTTACCAAAATCAACTGCATGTTTAAAGGTATCGAGTAGTAAAGTTTGCAAAACTTTCTTATTGAAAATATAAATACCCATCGATGCCAAATATTCGCGTCCTTGCATTTTCATTTCAGTACTTGTGGGGCTCTTCCATTGATCCAGTACCGTTGCTATTGGTTTTTCAACAAAAGCGGTTACACAGGTAGCACCGTCCACCTTGAGTATTCCGAGATGGGTAGCATCCTCTTTTTTTACTGGGATTGTAGCGATAGAAAAATCGGCACCTGTTTGAACATGGTGTTCCAACATTTTATTAAAATCCATTTGATAAAGCTGATCACCACTTAAAACCAACACATATTCAAAATTAGCGGTGTTGTATATATGTTTCAGTGAATGCCGCACGGCATCAGCCGTACCTTGTAACCAGTTTGAATTATCAGGCGTTTGTTCTGCCGCCAAAATATCTACAAAGCCCTGAGCAAAATGTCCAAATTGATAGGTGTTTTTAATATGCTTATTAAGCGAAGCACTATTATATTGCGATATAACAAAAATTCTATTGATGTGTGCATTAATAGAATTACTAATAGGGATATCAACTAAACGATATTTACCCCCTATGGGCACTGCTGGCTTTGCTCTTGAATGAGTTAATGGGTATAATCTTGTGCCCGCACCGCCACCCATAATTACGGCTATTGTTTTAGAAGAAAGTGTACTCATATCATTTGATATAGGTTAGCTAAATAAGAACTCAACATCTTCTTTAGTAAGGTTTTTAACAAAATTAACATCTTTTGTGATAACTTCTTTAGCCAGGCTTCTTTTTCGTTCTTGCAACTGCAAAATTTTATCTTCTACCGTATTTCTACAAATCATTTTATAAGCAAACACATTCTTTTTTTGCCCGATTCTATGTACACGGTCGATTGCTTGTTCTTCAACGGCTGGGTTCCACCAAGGATCAACGATATAAACATAATCCGCAGATGTTAGGTTAAGCCCTACACCACCGGCTTTTAAAGAGATAAGAAAAGCACGACAAGTGCTATCATTCTGAAAGCGATTGACCGATGCTTCTCTTTCTTTGTTCGTATTACTACCATCAAAATATTCATAAATAATTCCTAATTCTTTGAACCGTTCTTTTAATAATGCCAGCATACCCAAAAATTGCGAAAATATTAACACTTTATGTTCGCTAATATTTTCAACCATTTCACGCGACAACTCATCTAACTTAGTAGAAGCATTAGGCAATTCATGTTCATCTTTTTCCTTCAAAATACTTGGACTATCGCAAATTTGTCTTAGCTTCATCAATCCCTGTAAGATCGTCAAACTCGATCGTTGCAAACCTTGCTTGTCAATTTCAGTAATAACTTTTTCTCTAAACATCGATCTATAAATTTCATAGATTTTTCTTTGTTCATCGCCCATTTCACAGTAAATAACCATCTCTTGCTTGGGTGGCAAATCCGGTGCTACTTGCTCCTTCGTTCTTCTTAAAATAAAAGGATACAATATTTTACGAAGATGCATTTTTTGTTGTGCATCCGCCATTTTGTCTATCGGCATTGAAAATTCTTGATGAAAATACTCCACACTACCAAGCATGTAGGGATTCAGAAAATTCATTTGTGCATAAATATCAAAAGTGTTATTTTGCAATGGGGTTCCGGTTAAACAAAGACGCGTACCACCTTTTAACAAACAGGCTGCCTTGGTAATTTTACTTTGATAATTTTTAATAGCTTGACTTTCATCTAATATGATAAAATCAAATTTTAACTCGGATATGTGTCGGATATCACTTCGTAAAGTACCATAAGTAGTAATAAACACATGCTCTTTAATATGCTTATTCGCTGTTAATTTCATTCTTTCCCTACCGTGATGAATATAATAAGTTATATCGGTGGTGAACTTTTTTATTTCATTAACCCAATTAAAGAGTAACGTATTAGGACAAACAACGATTGCCTTAAAATTTTCGTTTCGTTCTTTAGCATATTGCAACAAAGCTAGTGTTTGTACTGTTTTTCCTAATCCCATATCATCAGCTAATATTCCGCCCCAGCCGACTTCTGTTAAAAAATTTAACCAATGAAACCCATCTATTTGATAATCGCGCAGTTTAGCTTTTAACCGCTTAGGGGGCGGTATTTTTTTAATCGTAAAATTTTGTTTTAATGCTTTATAACGCTTGTCCATATCCATGAACACCTCTTCTTTATTACGATTATCATACAATTCTTCTATCAGATTAAAATGATACTTCTTGCTAAGAGCAATAACATTATTCGCTTTCTGCTTACCAATTTTAAGAATCGAAGAATAACGATTAATCCACTCATCCGGTAAAATACCTAAGGTTCTATCCGGTAGCTCAACCGTATTACGCTTGGATGCCAGTGCATCCCGAATAAGCTCCAAGGGGACATGATGTTCTCCAAATTTAACATCCAATACGGTGTTAAACCATTCGTTATCATCTTCAATATGTACTTTTGTTTGAATTTTATTGGTATTAAACCTAAACTGATCCAAACCTTCTGTATCCAGCAACGCTATCTTCAATTTTTTTAATTCATCAGACAAAAAAATAAACCAGTCTTTTTCCTTCAGATGTTTCTTTTTAAGAACTAAATCTTGCGTATTCGGAATCTCTTCAAAATTACTATGCAGTCCTTTAATCGTTCTTATCATTTGTTCTTCATAAACTATATTTCTATTAATGAATAACAATCCCTTATCGGCTGTGGGAGTAACTAATCGTTTCTGTTTAGGATTATCAATATCCGTGCCGTAATATGAAAATATAATCCGCAGTAATAAGTTGTCATCTTTGTCAAACATTTTAATTTTCACCTCAGGCTGTAAATCGGAAATTTCTGAATAAGGGAAATTTTTAAAAGAAACTTGATAGGCATTAAATAATGGGATAATATCCTGAACAATAACTTCCTGTATTTCCTTATCGCTAAATGATAGTGCGTCTGAATCTTTAAATGCCGACATCAAGATAATATCCTTAGGGGATTTCCACAAGTATAACACATCTAAAAAGATGCTAAAAAAGTTGTTGACCTGCTGTGCATTGGTATATAACTCCGTGGCATAAGGTAAAGATAACACACACCCTAAATCATATTGCAGATTATCTTTAGAGACTACAAAACTCGGCACCAAAGCATATTCACTAATATAAATAGGTTTCAAATTTTCGGTCAACATTTTTTTTCCTTCGGGCAAAACAAAAAAAATTGTATCATCTTTACAAATATGATACAACGCTTTAAAGCGGGTCAAAATATAATCATAAAATGTTATCAATACCTGATCAAAGTTAAGTTGGTGGTATTGAAATACGCCACCTGTTCGTTTCGGTATTTTTACATTTCTAGACTCAATTGCCTTTTGTAGCTGGATAGAAGACAATGCCCTAATCTCATTCAATATTTTTTTATCAACGGTCGAAAGGTTGTTTGACAAGTCGTGCACATCTTTTAAATCAATTTTCTTTAATTTCCCAAGAACTTTATGATTCAATGTATCCATCAATCCGTAAACACAATCAAATGTAATATAGGGGAATTGTTCAATCGTGCCAATAACAATCCCCAGTCGTTCCTTTGGCTCATCCTGTTTTACCACCTGTGCTTTAGATGATATATCAAGAGCTTTGGTTAGATTAAGCATTTTGTTCTGCTCGCTTTCAGTTGATGATTTTAATATTTGACTTATCTTCTTAATAGAGCTATCTAATACCTTGAGGGTTATTTTATCAGGATATTCTATAAATTCAAATTTACCTTTTAAGTCATCAGTCAAGCTAAATCCATACTCCGCTAACAACTTAGTCTTGGTAGCATTAACATCTCTAATACTATCAAAATAATTAAATCCATAACTGTTGAGTATTTGTAAAAATAGAACAATCTTGTGCGTACAGAGGGGATATGCTTTTTCGCTTCCGCAATCACAAGAAGTATTGAATTCTTTTTTCTCATTTCGATGCAATACAACATGATAAGCCGTATCGGATGACATAGTGATTTCAGCTTCAACACGCTCATTTTTCGCCGATACAATGCGTGCTTTTTTGGTTCGTAAATATTCTTCAGCTTTAGCAAAAGAAGCTGCACTAGCAATATTCTTGAGGTTATATATACTAAAGTGTGGTAAACGAACTAAAGTATTAAGGGTCGAAAATTGAAAATCTTGTATAACAAGACTATGGGTATCAACCAAATCTTGCAAAGTAAATAAGGCGGCAACTTTATGTCTGCAAATATCGCCCATATTATACGAACAAGAACAACGAAGGGCTATTGTATCCTCACTCAGACAATTATCAATGTTTACCTTATAGTAGCTGTTGTAAATGTCATCTCGAACTCTAAAACTAAATCTACCAATAATTGACTCATTCTCTATCAGCTCCAACTTAGACTGGTTACAAATTCTTTTACCTCTACGAATCATTTCATCAGAAGCATTATTGTAAATGTACTGAATAAAATAAGGAGTTAAGCTCACACGAAAAAATTTATATAACAGCAAAAATGATAACCGTAGAATTGTGCAAAGGTAGCATTTTTTATTTTCTTTTTTATTGTCAAATAAATGAAAGGGGTGAGCGTGTATATGCTACTATCGTGGGGGGCATTTCCCAGACTCTTTGTTTCTTTCTTTTGTATCAAGACAAAAGAAAGAAAAATGACATTATAAAA
>JASGCP010000129.1 GCA_030053995.1 Phycisphaerales bacterium | reverse complement strand
TGCAAAACTACGGCTCACTTCGTTATCGAAAATGAATGGCATCGGATATATAGAAAGCGATTGGTATCGATTAGGTATTACTTGCTTCCACCTTTACGATTGTTGCATCGCCACCACTCGCTTTCTTTGATATATTCGTCTCTGCCCATTTTCGATGATAGCGGGTGCTATGATTGTATTAACATTTTTTTACCAACATGACATTCCAAACATTTTTTAAATGCACAATAGTTTTTAGACAAATGTAATAGCGATTGCGAATCTAAAGCATTTTTGATGGGCAACCTTAGATGCGTCCATTCTTTTGTGTGTTTATTTTTTTCAGGGGGCAATAGAGAAAACCAAAAAACTATTTTCTCTTGATTGTGGGTATCGTTAATATGATGGTAATAAGCAAATAGTACGGGTAATACTGAATTAATAATAATATTGTTGATTGTATCAGTTCCTAATTTTTTTTCTTTTTCTTGTGCGTGGTCATTTAGTCGATAGTGTGTATGCCAGTAACCTGTTAAGGATATTTGAAACAATAGTCTTATTTCTTCTAAAGAATGAGCGTTCTTAATTTGGGTAAATAAATGATAACTCTGAACGATTAGTTGAGCCAGAAAAGCTAATCGAATTGTTGGGAAAGCCATGGGACGCATACGAAGGAATGCCGGGTTGATGGTCGTTGCTTGCAAATTATATTTCTTTTTTAGATGCAGATATTCTTGTTGCAATTTTTTAGGATACGCTTCTTGAAATTGTTGTTTCAAGAGGTTACACTGCCCCATTAATAAAGATTCTATTTGCATTTTATTGTCTCTATGTTTGGCAAGTGTATAAGTGGATAACTGCCTTGCCATAGTTTCAAACAAATCATGGTTGTGGGGGAGACCAAAATTACTTGCTAAACGCACCCAAAGTACTTCTTCCCAGTGATAATGGTACTGTTCTGATAAACTATTGATTTTTTTAATTTTCTCTTGTAATCTTTCTATGAGCAATCGTTCCTTCCAATTCTCCCATTCAATAAAGTTGAGCAAAGGTAAAAAAGGTTGACAAGGGATTTTATTGTTTACATTTTGTATTGTTTCAATTCTCGACAAGAGGCTTCGTGGCACCCTGTTCTTTAATGTAAATACAGAAAAAGGACAGTTTGCATCATTGGCTTTGTCATCTTCCCAAACTACATGTAAGATAATGTTTTTGTAATTTGGGTCCAGTCCATGTTTATGAAGATCCCAGTCGGAAGTGCGAACATGAATTTCGATATTGCCAACCAATACGATATCGCCAATTCTAATATTAGCATTGAGAAAATCGGGTCCTTGATTGTTATTTAATATGCCGGGGTTTAAAATGGTGAGCGGTTCTTGGGTGGTCGTTACCATCGCATTTTTATTAAAATGTTGCTGTTGCCAAATAAAAAACAACAAATTTTCTGTTATATTTTCTGTTATCATAAAAAGTTAGGTTGGTTCAAAACAGTTGTTAGATCATGCAAATATAATTTTTTGTAATGAAAAAAAGCGATTATACCGCATTTATTAAACAACAATAATTTTGTATCTTTAGCTATGAAAATTTTAGTAGTTTGCTTGGGGAATATTTGTAGAAGCCCATTAGCTAAAGGACTATTGCTAAGCAAGATAAAAGAACGAAAATTAGACTGGGTAGTTGATAGTGCGGGTACTGGTTCTTATCATGTTGGGCAACCCCCGCATCCTAAAAGTCAGGCTGTTGCTTTAGAACACGGTATTGATTTATCAAATGATCGAGCTGTTCAATTAGATCAATGGATGTTAGACCAGTATGATTGTATTATAGCAATGGATAGCTATAATTATCATGATATTATCAGATTATGTCAAACTGATCAACAAAGAAACAAAGTGTATCGTTTTCTTGATTTTGTGGCAGGAGCAGAAGATAAAAATGTTCCGGACCCTTATGGATTAGGTGTTCAACATTTTAAAAATGTATTTAAGATTATTGACGAAGGGTGTACCTGTCTTATTAATTTTTATCAAAATCAACAAAAAATATGATTAATCCTTCTTTGCCACAAGGGACTAGAGATTTTGATGCGGGGACACTCGAAAAAAGAAAATATTTATTTGGCATTATCGAAAAACATTTTAAAAGATTTGCTTTTGAACCGTTGGAAACGCCAACATTTGAAAACTTGTCCGTGTTGTCTGGTAAATATGGTGAAGAAGGTGATAAGTTGATGTTTAAAATTTTGAATAATGGCTTAGACGAAAAAACTAAGCACGCGTCCTTGCAACAAGATTTAGAACAAAAGATTTTCATGGGCAAGAGTTCAATGCTTTTTTCTGATCGTGCTTTACGATACGATTTGACTATTCCCTTTGCTCGTTATGTGGCTATGAATATCAACCAATTGGTATTCCCTTTTAAACGGTACCAAATTCAACCGGTGTGGCGTGCCGATAGACCACAGAAAGGTCGATATAGAGAGTTTTATCAATGTGATGCCGATATTGTTGGTAGTCAGTCATTACTGAATGAATCTGAATTAATTCGGCTAATGATAAGTGTCTTCTCGGAGTTAAAATTATCTGTTATTATTAAAATTAATAACCGCAAGGTTTTAAATGCGTTGATGGACTATATTAAAGCCCCGCATTTATTAAATGTTTTTGCGAGAACAATTGATAAAATAAATAAAATAGGTCTTTCTAAAGTATTTGAAGAACTATCGGTGTCTGGGTTTGATTCCAACCAAATGGATTATTTGGATCAGTTTCTCAAGATCGCAGGCCCTAATGATGAAAAAATAGAAAAGCTCATGCAATTAATCCCGAATGAATCTTGTCAGTTAGCCGTGCAAGAGATCAAAGCGGTATTGGCTTACTGCGATATGAATGAATTAAAATTGGAATTAGACACGCAATCATTAGACCATGTATTAGAGCTAGATTTTACTTTAGCAAGGGGGTTAGATTATTACTCGGGGACAATTTTTGAGGTGGAAACTGTATCTTCTAATCAAAGCATTGCGGGTGGAGGAAGATATGATAACCTCATTGGTTATTTTAGCAAAAACACTTTACCCGGCATTGGTATTAGCTTTGGGGTAGAGCGCATATATGATATGATGTCAGAATTAAATTTATTCCCGCAAGGGACATCCAATCAGCAAAAAATTTTATTGTTTAATATGAGTTACAGTAACGATGCTATGGGTCAAAAATTGCAACAAGAAACGATGATGCTTTTATCAACTTTACGCAAAGCTGGATTAACAGCTAACTGGTATTTAGATACTGTTAAGTTTGATAAACAATTTAAGTATGCTGAAAAAAAGCAATATACCCACGCGGTTTTTTTAGGACCGACAGAAATAGAAAATAAACAGGTAAAAATTAAAGATTTATTAAAAGGGCAGGAGGTGTTAACTCCTTTAGCAAATGTGGTGTTCTTTTTCTTAGGTACTTAAACGGTTTTTTCTTTAAAAATGATATAAAAAATGAGTCTTAATAAGTCGTCCAACAAGGCTATCATATCATTCCTACTAGCTGGTATTTCAGGTTGTTTATTGGGATTACCTTGGTTTTTCTGCAACTATGTGTGGTTATTATTTATTGCTTTTATTCCTTTATTATACGCTCATACCCAAGCTCCTTCATTGTTTAGCAAGATTGCACAAGCAAGTATATCGTTTGCAATATGGAACATACTGAGTATTTGGTGGATATATAATGCTACTGGTGCGGGGGTAATGATGGTTGTTGTATTAAACACTTTGTTTATGACAACTGTGTGGATGGTGGGCAATAGATTTTTAACAAAATATGGTAACCGAATAGGCTATGTAGCCATCATTGCATTTTGGTTACTTTTTGAATTCGTGCATTATTATTGGGGAATATCTTTTCCCTGGATCAATTTGGGTAATGCCTTTGCGTTTGAAACATCTTGGGTACAGTGGTATGAATATACTGGTGTTGGTGGCGGTACCTTATGGATACTGCTTATTAATTTAATGATCTTTGATATATTACAAAAACGACATACGCCATTTTTACGATATAAAATTTGTATGGTTGTTGTGTCCATTTTAGTACCTATACTTTTATCTTTATGGATCCTCTGGATGCAGTCAAAATTTGATCATCAATCAAATAAAAATTTTGAAGTGTTGGTTGTACAGCCGAATGTAGATCCTTATTCTAAATTTTCAGATAACTTGAATAGTGTTCAAATAGATAATATTCTGAATCTTACTCAACAGGGGATTGATAGTACTACTTCTTTAGTTATTTGGCCGGAGACGGCTTTACCTAATGCTACTTACGAAGATCAGTTTGGGGCATCCAGCATATATAAGCCTGTAGTATCATTTATAAGAGCACATCCTAATCTTTATGTATTAACAGGAATTGAATCTATTAAATTTTATGGTACGGAGCACTTGACGGCTAGTGCTCATGAGTCAGGTAGTTATTATTATGATGTATTTAATTCGGCGATGCTTCTGCATGATCATCAATCGCCCTTATTTTATCATAAAAACAAATTGGTACCTGGTGCAGAAACTCTGCCCGCCCCCCTGTTATTTTTAAGTCATATTTTTGAAAAATTTGGCGGTGCTACGAGCAGTTATGGTCGTGGAGCCAAAGCGGAAATTTTTTCTTTAGATTCTTCTTTAACCCCGATAGCCATAGCACCAATTATTTGCTATGAAAGTATATATGGGGCTTATATAAGGGACTATGTGTTAGAAGGAGCAAACTTACTAACGATCATTACCAATGATGGTTGGTGGGGCAACACACAAGGCTATCAGCAGCACTATGCTTACGCTAAACTGTGTGCTATTGAGACGCGAAGATGGGGTGTACAGGATGCCAATACCGGCATTAGTGCTTTTATAAGCCCTACGGGGATTGCTGTTCGTACTACGCAATGGGCAGAAAAAAAAGCGATTAGTTATAAAATTCCGATTCCCTTATCAGCATCCTACACTTTCTATGTGCAACATGGTGATTGGATATACGAACTATTTGGTGTTTTATTGTCTTGTTTACTTGGATTATTTGCTATAATTAAAGATTTCTTTAAATCATAATTTCATGTTTCTTATTTCTTTTCTTGTTGAAAAGTCATTGAATTATAAGGGTACCAAACAAACCTATAAAATAGGTGGCATTGGTAAACCTGTTATATTAATACATGGTGCAGCATGCAATGAAATGGTTTGGGCGTCTTTGCTGGAAGTTATAGGGCAAGATTATCAAATTATATTACCCATATTACCGGGTATTGGAAATTCTGAACTATTACACAACCCTGCTGATATATCTGACTATGCTTGTATTATACGGACGATTGTTGAACAAGAGAAAATCGCTTTTTGTTGTTTACTCGGTCATAGTTTTGGGGGGTATATTGTTGTAGAATATATCAGACTTTTTTCAGAAGAGAATATAGCTGGTTGGGGTTTGCTCCATTCCACACCTATGATTGATTCAGAAGAAAGGAAAAATATGCGTTTAGATGCTATTGAAATTTTAAACCGAGAAGGTGATTTAGCGAAGCGAAAAATTTTGTCTATCAATACTAAAAATCATTTTGCGGAGCAATCAAGAGAAAAGCTATCCTTAGAAATTCAGAAAGTTATAGATATAGTTGTAGCATGTCCCCTTGACACATACATGCAACAGACCATCGCCATGCTTCATCGTCTCAATAACATACCCGTAGTAATAAAGGCTAATAAACCTGTTATTTTTCTGGTGGGGCGATATGACCCTATTGTGCCGGTTGATGAGTTAGTTGGTTTAGCCAATCAAAACAATAATATTCAGCTGGCTATATTAGAAAACTCTGGACATTGGGGGTTGGTTGAAGAACCTTTGTTGTTTAATGAAATCGTAAAGAATTTTATAAAGAGTATATTGTGAGCCGATTAGTTCAAATATTTGGCTCTATGATGAAAAGGGTGGGTAAAATGGTAGAAGTTTGATGACTTTAAAAATGATAATTTGGTATTTTATAAGGTCATTTTTCTTTCTTTTGTCTTGATACAAAAGAAAGAAATAAAGAAAAAATCAAGCC